>CAUULA010000113.1:0-7406 GCA_963545855.1 uncultured Prevotella sp. | reverse complement strand
AGAAAACAGGGCTGTTGTCCCGCAAGCGCAGGAATTCCTTCAGATTGCGTATGTGTTCCCCGATGTCGATGACCTCATAACGGTCGTCGCCCTTCACCTGCGCTTCCATGAAGGCACAGTCCGGACAAGTCTTCATGCCATAAACCTTAATCATACTTGTTGTGGTATTAATGATGGTCGCAAATTTTAGTTGTGTCAACGGTGAATCCATCCTGCCGTGAAGGCATGAACTTGCCCCGGACTTCGAGGAAATCTACAAGTTGCCCGGCCGTCATGTCCTCTGCGGAACAGGTGTAGAAGCGTTCCTCCGCACCGAATTTCGCAATAATCGCGCTGACGAGTTCCTCTCGTGTAGCATAGCTGTTGCCCTCCATCATCTGGAGCACTTCATGTCCATGTATCATATACCTTATTCTATCGTTATCGCCGCAAAGTTACTCAATTCCGTCCCTAACGCAGGCAGTTTCGACGAGTTATCCTGAGTTTTTAACTTTATTTATTTCTTTGTCGGGCTGGAGGCTCTTCCGATACTCACTTGGCGACATGCCGAGATGCTTAGTGCAATAGCGGCTGAAGTAAGAGAGCGAGGTAAAGTTCATTGTTTCCGCTATCTGGGTGAGCGAGAGCCGCTCGTCGTTCAGGTATTCGCGGAGGATGGGAACGGTATAGCGGCTAATAAGGCTCACGACGCTCTGTCCCGTATTCCTGCGGATGGTGTCGGAAAGATATTTAGGCGACACATTCAGCCGCCGGGCATAATATGCCACCTCGCGCTCCGTCTTGCTGACGCCGGTATCGAGAAGCTTCAGAAGACGGCTCACCGCATACGAGCGGCGCTCGGTAGACTCGATGCTGCCGTATTGGGAGGCATGAAACGCAAAGACATCATATATGAGTGTCAGGCACAGACTGCCCATCATCTCGCGATAGAACGGATGTTCCCGGTCGTCCATCCGTCGTTGCAGGTTGTGGATGTCGCCCAGAAAGACCGAGGCACTCTTGCCATCAAGGTGGATTATGGGGTCATGATACAGGCTGATGCCACCACCGATGGAATAATTGTTGGGTGACAGAAGTGAATGGAGAAATTTGTAGGGGGCCGCAAAATATTCTATCTCAAGGCCGGGGTTGGATGCCAGATTGAATACCTGCGTCGGCCTTCCGAGCACCGCAAGGTCGTTTCCATGGAAGCGATAACAGGTTTCATTGAACACAAAGCTGCCCTCTCCGGCCTTACAGATCATGTGTACGCAAGCATCTTTCAATCGCTCGTGATTGATGCCATAAAAGTCTTTAGAATAGATAAAGTCCATTTTCCCATCCTCATTCATGCCTCCAAAAATAAGCATTGCAGCCGTAATTTCCAAACGATTTGCACAAAAAATGAAAACTTCAGCGGATTCCGTAAAATATAGAAATCATCTTTTCGTCGTATCTTTGCAGTAATTTCTAAAACATAAAACTTTTAAGAGTATGAAGACAATCAAGTTAAACAATGGGGTTGAGATGCCTCAGTTGGGGTATGGTGTTTATCAAGTGAGCCCCGAGGAGGCCGAGCGCTGCGTGAGCGACGCGCTCAGCGTGGGCTATCGCATGGTGGATACGGCACAGGCCTATGCCAACGAGGAAGGCGTGGGAGCAGCCGTCAAGAAGTCGGGGATTCCCCGCAACGAAGTGTTCGTGGTCTCGAAGGTTTGGATAAGCAACTATGGATACGAGAAGGCAAAGGCCAGTATCGAGGAAAGCCTACGCAAACTGCAGACCGAATATATCGACCTAATGCTGCTTCACCAGCCTTTCTGCGACTACTACGGCGCTTATCGCGCCCTCGAGGAGGCCTATCATGAAGGCAAGCTCCGCGCTATCGGAGTGAGCAATTTCCAACCAAACCAGTTCATAGACCTAGCAAGCAATGTGGAGACTGCACCCGCCGTGAATCAGGTGGAGACCCATGTGTTCTGCCAGCAGGTAAAAGCCAAGGAATACATGGCAGAGTACGGCACCCGGATTATGTCCTGGGGACCGCTCGCAGAGGGACGCAACGGGCTCTTCACCAATCCTGTCCTCACCGAGATTGGAAAGGCGCACGGCGTGAGTGGGGCTGCCGTAGCACTACGCTACCTCACCCAGCGCGATGTCATCATCATCCCGAAGTCTACGCACAAGGAGCGTATGATAGAGAACTTCAATATCTATGACTTCACCCTTACCGATGCCGAGATGGAGCAAATACTGACACTCGACCTGAAGAAGAGCCAGTTTTTCGACCATCTCGACCCGGAAACCGTGAAGATGTTCATGGGGTGGAGGTGAGTTGCTGACGGTTTTCCATTTAGGAAGCGAAATTCTTTCGGAATCTAAGAAAGAATGACTAACTTTGAAACCGACAAGTTGAATATGACCGCAAAACAACAGAAAATGGAAGCAATAGAGGCACTGAAGACCCGAAGGAGCTGCCGTGCGTATACCGGACAGCAAATCTCAGACGGAGACCTGAACACCATACTCGAGTGCGCACTCAACGCCCCGAGCGGCAGCAACAAGCAATCAACGAAAATCGTAGTGGTTCAAGAGCCCGAGAAGATAAAGCTTCTCTCTGCCCTGAACGCCGCCATCATGGACACAAAGGGCGACCCTTTCTATGGCGCACCCACCATTTGCCTCATCGTGGCACCCATAGATCCGGGATACGATGGCAGTTCGATGTATGACCTGAACCCCGTGAAAGACGGCTCACTGGTCATCGGAGCCATGCAGACGGCAGCCTTTGCCATCGGCGTAGGCTCTTGTTGGATCAACCGCTGCAAAGAGATGCTGGAGCTGCCGGAAGGTCGGGCTATCATGAAAGGTCTCGGACTGGAAGACTATCAGGGCGTAGGTTGCTGTATCCTGGGTTATCCCGCCAAAGACCCCGCACCCAAAAAGATCAAGGAAGGGCGTGTCCTGCGCTATTAAACACACGGGGTATCAGCCACCTAAGGCCGATACCCCATCTCCATATTGCACATTCCACCGGAATGTATGCTATTTATATTTTCCGCATGTGATTTCCTCCACGGTGAGCCTGCGGAACATTTCGGTGTAAGCTTGATCATAAGTGGTCTCTTCCCAGGCAAAGGCTATACTGCCATCGTACAACTGAACCATGGTGCTATAGGCAGAGTTGCGCGCCGTAACAAGGAAGAAATCCTCCCAATTCCGCGCAATGACGGCCGGCGAAGAATAGTCGGCAGCACTCTCAAGAGCCTTATACCAGATGCCCACATGTGAACGGCCCGGCCCCAGCGGCACGCTCTGCAACAGCAGGGTAAGCTCTTTCTGGTCTTCCTGTCGTACAGCCTTCACTGACAGAATCTCGCCATTGGTGGAATTGCCCGTCGCCCGGCATCCGTGATTATCAGCCTGTGAGGCGGCACACTGCTGCCACACTCCTCTGCCATTCTTCACATTCGTATAGTTGAAGATATTGAAGAAGCGTCCCCCGTCCTTGCGTGAACTTAGCAGGACGGAGCCGTCGGGCAGTTCTTCGCACTTCGCCTCGTCGCCCTCAAGACAGGGCTGTACCTGATTTCCACCAAGGATTTTCCAATTGTTTCCAAAGTCGTCGGAATAGAGCACATAGTTGCCTTGTCCGCGGACGAGGATGGCTACATAGAGCCTATAGTATCTGCCTTTCTTCACCGTGCGGCTCTGCGTCATCTTTCCACTACTGAAGAAAAGGCTCTGCGCAGGTCCCAGGCTACCCTTGTCGAGCAGTCGGTAAATCTTTTCCGTTATCTCCCGTGGTTTGCTCCATGTCTTGCCGCCATCCTTACTGCGCCAGTCCACCATAGGAAAAGGATTCTGGCGAGTGGTGCTGGCTGCCGGATAAGGACGGTCGCCACATCCCGTGCTCAGGTAGAGCTCGTCGCTCTCCCGGTCGGCAGCGATCACCGGATCGCCATAAGCACAGTCCATCGCTCCCTTTATGCCCGTCCCCTCTACAAGAACAAGCTCTGGCCCCCAGGTTCTTCCGCCATCCCGGGAGATGCGATAATGCTGGTCTACCCGCCCGAAGCCGATGTCCTGCTTGCAGGGTCGATAGTCTGTGAAATATATAAGGTTGCCGCTCTTGGTCTGCGCAATGGCCGGAATACGATAGGGGACTTCTGCATCACGGGCCGTCGTAAAGACTTCCGTACTCGTTTTCTTATATTTATATACGAGTATGCTCCACGAATCGGTCTTCACATTGCCGTCCGGATCCTGAAGCTTGAAAGCGAGCACATGGGGCATGTCGGACAAGCCGAAAAGAGAGTAGGCCTCTGGGGCACAGTTTTTAGATTCCCGGGAAGGCCATTTTCGCGTCTCGATCTTCTTGCCGTCAAGATAGACCTCGACTTTGCCCGCATACTCCTTGCCGGCACAACCGAGCTTGCCATGGACCACGATGCCGCATCCATCGAACCGGATAGCTCCCATTTCCTGCAACGACAGATTCCCCAAGCTACGCTTCTCGGCAAGGTAAAGCCCTTCGTAGCTTTGCTCAAAGCCCGCTACGAAAGGATCCTCCTGCTTTATCCCGGCAGCATCGAGACTCGTCTTTGCGCCAGATTGCCCATTGGGCTGTAAGGTCTGATCGTAGTTCATGCCATAGGCCTTGTTCAAGGAAATGTCAGTATGCCGGCTGATAGGCGAAAGCATCCCCCCTGCCAAAGCAGGAAGGATGCTTAACATAAAGATGGGAGTTAGGATAATCTTTCGTCTTTGCATAAATTCAATGTGTTTGGTTTTCTGCCTTCTCGTAAACGATGATACTCCAAGCTGTTGTCTTGACATTATCTTTAGGATTCAGCCGCTTCACGGTAAGCACATGATCGCCTTGTTGCAAATCATAATTCCAGTAAATATCATTGGCTCTATCATGGTTGGAGGCCGGCAGCTGGACGGTCTTCATCTTCTTTCCGTCGATATACACATCCAGCAATCCCACATAGGTTTTGTCATCCGCCTCAAGCTTCCCGCGCAGTACAATCCCGCAGCCCGTGAACTTTACTTCACCCAGTGAATCGAGTGGTTTGTTCTTCAAGCCCTCCTTCTTGACGAGCGCAAGACCCTCAAACGATTGCTCGAAGCGCACGGCCTTGGGCGTCTGCGTCTTTACGGTTACAGCCTTAGAAGTAACTTTCCCGCCATTCTTGGCAATTACCTTCAATGCCTGATTAAAACTCATCTGATAAGCCTTGTTCAATGAAATATCGGTATACTTGAACGGCCGGTCCTCCACCTCCTTTAAAGGTTTCATCCAATATTCAGGTATTCGGCTATAGCCCATCATGGTTCCCAAGATTCCTCCCACCGTGGAAGGATTGCAGTCAGAGTCTTGCCCGCAACGAGTTGAAATTTCTAAAGTCTTGGAATAGTCGCCTTGACCATAGAGCAATCCTATCACGCAATAGGCGCTGTTGATCTTGGCATCGATATTAAAGTCGCTCATCACACCGTCAGGACAACCGATCTCCTTTCCGTACTTATCTTGTATCAGTTGCCAAGTCTTCTTCCAATCGGCAGGGTTCTGCCGGTGCCATTTAATGACATCAGCAATACACTGATGGAAAGTAGACTGTGCGGGAATGGTCTTCAGCGCCTCATTGACAATGTAGTTGACATCATTCGACACAAAGGCCAGCGAGAACATGGCCGCCACATAGACGCCCCCATACCAACCGTCGCCATAGTTCATGATATGCCCAATCCGGTCAGTATAGTCTACTGCCGTATTAATCATACCTGGACTCATCAAGCCTGCATAGTCGGCCTCAATCTGGAAATCGATATCATCAGCATGAGGATTGTTCTTCCAATAGCCAGACTGTGGGGGCATCAACTTGTCTATCAAAATATTGTATCGTGCACTTTGATTTGCGTGCCACAATGGATAACCGGCATGAGCAAAGGCATTGGCAAAGTCGTTGATGGGGGCGTCCAGTCCCTTCTTCTCAAAGATGTCCACGAAAGTAAGATCCATGTATACATCATCATACAACCCTGGAGCGTGGTCATAATACCACTTGATTTGATGGTCCGGCCATTTGATTTCCACTTCATCAGGAATCATCCGATCCTTATACTTAAATTCCGTGGGGCCTCCATAGGTACAGCCAATCACCTTTCCAGCCCATCCGCCCTTGATTTTATCCATTAAGGCCGTCTTGGAAATGGTTACACTTTTACCAAAGCTTGCCGAAGCGAAAAGCAAGGCCGTACTTAGAAGTATTGGAAACTTTAAGTTTTTCATTCTCTTTTATTTAAACAGTTTTAGGTTATTATTTTACTACAGGTTATTATCTTGCGCCCACAATCATTCCAAGGCCTACGATAAAAAATACGAACATGAGAGTCAGTAGTGTGTAGACCGACTTATTGCTGCCTTTGAACTCTTTCCAGATAAAGAGCCCCCAGAAAGCAGAAATCATCGGTGCGCCCTGCCCCAAGGCATAAGAAATCGAGGCACCGGCCTTGCCTGATGCCACATAGCTCAACACCGTGCCGAGTCCCCAGACGAAGCCACCAAGCACGCCAACAAGATGCGTGGACATCTTTCCTTTGAAATAGGTATCATAGCTTACGGGACTTCCTGCAAAAGGCTTCTTCATAACGATGGTATTAAATACGAAGTTACTGATGAAGATGCCTAAAGCGAAAATGAAGAAAGCCACATAAGGAGTAGCCTTACCTGCGGCCGGAGCCTCAAAGTTGTCAAGATCCATCGCACGAGCCACGAAAGCATAGAAAGTTGACATCAAGATTCCGGAGACAACAGCCAGGATAACACCCTTCTTGTTGTTTGCCTTATTGGCATCGTCAGAACCTTTTTTAGCCGACGCAATGCCATTCAAGACGAGGGCTATTACGATGAGAGCCACGCCACAGAAGATAAGCACGGGATTACCCTGATTATCAGATCCGGAAAAAAAGTAGGTATTGAATACGCCCAACACTAGTGCCAGTCCCACACCCAATGGAAAAGCGACAGCAAGACCTGCCAATGATATTGATGCCGACAGCAGGATGTTGGAAAGGTTGAACACGATGCCTCCTATGATAGCAGACCCAAATGCAGCGGGTGCCACCTGCTTGATGTTCTCAAGGAAAGGAACGCCCTTCTCGCCAAAACTGCCCAGTGTGAAGCCTATAAGCAACGAGAAGACCAGGATGCCAATCACATAATCCCAATAAAAAAGTTCATAACGCCATGTCTTGCCTGCCAGCTTCTGCGTATTACCCCAAGAACCCCAACAAAGCATCGTAACCACGCAAAGCACAATGGCCAGCGTATAACTGTTTACTATAAACATACTAATTCATTTTTTGGTTATTATCTGTCTCTTATACACATCTCCGAGCCCACGAGACTCGACGTCATC
>CAUULA010000112.1:0-7512 GCA_963545855.1 uncultured Prevotella sp. | reverse complement strand
GTCTACTTTCATGCAAAGTAACTCAAAAAAAATGAATACTACAAATTTCTATTGAGAAAATGTATTGGCGTTATCGTTAAAAACAATTAAATGGATGCGAGCAAATCGGCAACGATGTAACTGCTTCCACCGACAAAAATGAAGTCGTCCAGACCTGATTCGCCTAGGGCGTTGCCGTATGCCTCCATAACAGAAGGATAGCTTTTCCCTTGTAGACCATGTCGTTTTGCTTCCTCGGCGACTTTTCCGATCGGGAAGGCCCGCTTCGATGAGGCTTGTGTCCAGTAATAGACGGCCTCCTTCGGCAGGAGACCCATCACGGTGTCGATGTCCTTGTCGTCTACCATTCCGAAGACGATGCGCAGCGTCTTGCAGGCCTGAGCCTGGATCTGGGGGGCAAGATACTGCCATCCGCCGGCATTGTGTCCCGTATCGCAGACAACTTTCGGGCGGCTTCTCAGTTGCTGCCAGCGACCCATAAGCCCCGTGAGTTCCGACACTTCGGCGAATCCTTTGGAAATGGAGTGTATGTCATTGACCCCCAGATGCTTTAAGGCACAGAGAATGGTGTTGGCGTTCTTCTCTTGATAGAGTCCCCCAAGTTCTCCATGCAGTGTGCCGAAGCTTCGGGTCTGATAGTCCCTGCCACCATTGGCATTCGGCTTGGAGGAAATCACCTCTTGCTCTTTTTCCGCAAAACAGACGGGTGCGTTCATTTCCTCGGCCTTGCGCAGGAATACGGGTTTGGTCTCCGGGGTGGTCTCCCCGATGACCACAGGGATGTCTCTCTTGATGATTCCTGCCTTTTCTCCTGCAATTTTAGCCAGTGTGTTACCGAGAAATTGCGTGTGGTCGAGGCTGATATTCGTGATGACCGACAAGGCGGGGGTGATGATGTTGGTGCAGTCTAAGCGGCCGCCAAGCCCGACCTCTATCACGGCAATGTCCACTTTCTGTTCCGCAAAGTATTTGAATGCCAATGCGGTGGTCAGTTCAAAGAAGGAGGGGTGGAGCGGCTCGAAGAAAGAACGCTCGGTTTCCACGAATCTGACAACCTCTTCCTTGGAGATCATCTCTCCGTTGATGCGGATACGCTCACGGAAGTCTACGAGGTGGGGAGAGGTGTACAGCCCCACTTTCAGTCCTTTTGCCTGCAGGATGGCGGACAGGGTGTGCGAGCAGGAGCCTTTTCCGTTGGTTCCCGCGATATGGATGGTCTGGTATTGGCGGTGTGGATGGCCGAAGTGCTCGTCCATGGCCAGCGTGTTCTGCAAACCCTCCTTATAAGCAGAAGCACCCACATGTTCGAAGACAGGGGTGCTATCGTATAGGTACTGTACGGTTTCCTCGTAAGTCATCCTTAGCTGAAATAGTTCTTGAATTTGTCGAAGATGGATTTCTTCGTCGCGGGGTCGCCCTTGAAATTTTCACTCTCACGAAATTTCCCGATGGCTTCCCGTTCTTCCCGGGTCAGCTCTTTGGGCACATAGACACTGATGTTTACCACCAGGTCGCCCTTGCCCGAGCCGTAGCCTTGCACCGCAGGAAGTCCCTTTCCGCGAAGTCGGAGCGTCTTTCCGGGCTGTGTTCCCGGTTCAATCTTTATCTTGACCTTCGTTCCCTCGATGGTGGGTATCTCGACCTCACCGCCCAGGGCTGCCGTCGGGAAGTCGAGTAGCAGGCTGTAGATGACATCCTGACCGTCGCGCACGAAAGTGTCGTTCTCTTCCTCTTCTATGTAGACTTGGATATTTCCGTTGATTCCGTTGTGTTGACCGGCATTTCCCTTGCCCGGCACATTTACAATCATGCCGTCGGCAACGCCGGCCGGAATCTGTATCTCTACCACTTCCTCGCCTTTCACTACGCCTGTTCCGCCGCATTCGTGGCATTTATTCTTGATGACGGTGCCTTCGCCATGACAGGTGGGGCACTCCGTTTGTGTCTGCATCATGCCCAGCATGGTGCGCACGATCTTTACGACGACGCCGCGCCCTCCGCATGTCGGACAGGTCTCAGAGCCGCTTCCCGCCTCGGCACCGGAGCCATGACAGTGCGAGCAGGTGATATCCTTGCGCACCTTGAACTTTTTGGTAACACCCGTGGCGATCTCCTGAAGGCTCAGTCGGACTTTCAGCCGGAGGTCGGCTCCGCGATACTGAGCATGCTGGCCACGGCCGCTTCCGCTGAATCCGCCGAACCCTCCGAAGCCCGAATGACCGCCGAAAATATCACCGAACATGGAGAAGATGTCGTCCATGTCAAAGCCTTGGCCGCCGAACCCGCTGCTTCCGAAACCTCCGGGAGCGTCGAATCCGAACTGGTCATACTGCTGTCGTTTCTGCGGGTCGTGCAGAACCTCATAGGCCTCTGCGGCCTCCTTGAATTTTTCCTCCGCTTGCTTGTTGCCGGGGTTGCGGTCGGGGTGGTATTTGATGGCTATCTTCCGATACGCCTTCTTGATCTCTTCTTCCGAGGCACCTTTGCCGATGCCCAGCACCTCATAGTAATCTCTCTTCGCCATTATTGTCCTACTGCTACTTTAGCGTGCCTGATTACCTTGTCGTTGAGCATGTATCCTGTCTGCACACAGTCGACCACCTTCCCTTTCTTGTCGTCGCCCATGCCGGAAACCATGGCAATGGCTTCATGATAGTCTACATCGAAGTCTTTGCCCTGGGTATCCATTTTCTTTACTCCCATGCTTTCGAGAGTCTTCAGGAGTTTCTTGAAAATAAGTTCCCAGCCTTCTTCCACAGCCTCGATGCTTTCTGCCTTGTCGGCATTTGCCACGGCCCGCTCCATATCGTCGAGCACGGGCAGGATGGCGGTGATGGTCTTTTCGCCACCGTTCAGGATGAGTTCCGTCTTCTCTTTCAGCGTGCGCTTCTTGTAATTCTCGAATTCTGCCGCCGTGCGGAGCAACTGATCTTTCAGTCTGGCGTTTTCTTCCTGTGCCTTGGCAAGGAGTTCCTCTTCCGTTTCCGGTTCTCCTGCCTTTTTGTCAGCAGGTGTTTCTTCGTTGTCGGCGGGAGCCTGCGTCTCGTTTTCCACTGTGTCCTTTATCTCTTCCTGCTCCTCTCCCTTCGGAGCGTTGCGGTCTTCGATGTCTATCTTCTGTTCCTTTTTCGTCATGTCGATTCGTTTTCTTACCTGCCTTTAAGCAAAAACCGTGCCAAACGAAGGCTATGCTTCGCCATACATTCCGGCCTTCTGCGTCTTGATGTTTTCGTCGTGGATATAGTCGTCGTAGCTCATCAGCTTGTCTAAGGTGCCTGCCGGAGTCAGCTCGATGATGCGGTCGGCCACGGTCTCGATGAACTCGTGGTCATGCGAGGCAAAGAGAATGTTGCCCTTGAAGCTTATCAGGTTGTTGTTGAAAGCTTGTATGGATTCCAGGTCGAGGTGGTTGGTAGGCGTGTCGAGAATCAGGCAGTTGGCATTGTTGAGCTGCATCTTGGCAATCATGCAGCGCATTCTCTCGCCTCCGGAGAGCACATTCACTTTCTTCAGCACATCCTCACCGGAGAAGAGCATGCGGCCGAGATAGGCCTTCATCTGCACTTCGTTGCCCTTGCCATACTGCGAGAGCCAGTCCACGAGGTTCATGTCGCTCTTGAAAAACTCCGTGTTGTCGAGCGGCAGATAGGCCGTGGTGATGGTTACGCCCCAATTGAAAGTGCCTGCGTCGGGCTGCCGGTTGCCGTTGATGATTTCGAAGAGTGCGGTCATGGCCTTGGGGTTATGCGAGAGGAACACGGTCTTCTGTCCCTTCTCGATGACGAAGTTCACATTGTCGAAGAGCACCGTTCCGTCCGGCTCCACGGCCTTCAGTCCCTCTACTTCGAGAATCTGGTTGCCCGGTTCGCGCTCCATCTGGAAGATGATACCCGGATATTTGCGGCTGGACGGGCGTATTTCCTCTACATTCAGCTTTTCCAGCATCTTCTTTCTCGATGTGGTCTGGCGGCTCTTTGCCACATTGGCAGAAAAGCGGCGGATAAACTCTTCCAGCTGTTTACGCTTCTCCTCGGCCTTCATCTTCTGGTTCTGAGCCTGACGGAGAGCCAGTTGTGAGCTCTCATACCAGAAACTGTAGTTTCCGGAGAACACGGTAACCTTGCCGAAGTCGATGTCTATGGTCTGCGTGGAAACGGAGTCGAGGAAGTGGCGGTCGTGGCTCACCACGAGCACCGTCTGCCGCTCGTCGATTTCCGATAGATAGTCTTCAAGCCACTCCACGGTGTCCAAGTCGAGGTCATTGGTGGGCTCGTCGAGCAGCAGGTTCTCGGGTTTTCCGAAGAGAGCCTTTGCCAGCATGACGCGCACTTTCTCGTTGTTGGAAAGCTCTGCCATCGTCTTCTGGTGCAGGTTCTCCTTGATGCCGAGGTGCTGCAGGAGCTGGGCGGCATCCGACTCAGCCTCCCAACCGTTCATCTCGGAGAACTTCAGTTCCAGTTCGGCGGCCCTGTTGCCGTCGTCCTCCGTCATCTCGGGCTTCGCATAGAGGCGTTCGCGCTCCTTCATGTTTTCCCAGAGGGGCTGATGCCCCATGAGGACGGTGTCCATCACGAGATACTCGTCGTATTTGAAATGGTCCTGTTCCAGCACGGAGAGGCGTTCTCCCGGTCCCAGCTCCACGGTTCCCTTGTTGGGCTCGAGGTCGCCGCTGATGGCGCGCAGCAGGGTCGACTTGCCTGCGCCATTGGCCCCGATGACACCATAGATGTTGCCCGGAGTGAACTTTATATTTACATCCTTGTAAAGAACCCGCTTGCCAAACTGGATAGCGAGATTGCTGAGTGTAATCATCTTTTATACCTTGTTTGTTTTTGAAATCGGCTGCAAAGGTACGAAAAATAATTCAAATATCGGCGGGATGTCGTTACTTTCTTCCAAATGCTGCCGTGAAACGGAGAACCGATTCAGGCAAGGGCCTTTTCTGTGAAGCATCTTCCCTGTTACAGGCCGACCTTGCAGCGGATGTCTTCTGTGGATTCGCTGCTGCAAGCAACATGAAATATTCGTTTCATGTCGTATTTTTTATGACATTGGGGACAAAGGCGCGAATGGTCTTTAGAAGAGCGAAACTGGGACGGGAAAATGGAAAGGCGCCCTGCAAAACTTACTTGTGAATCTGCAACTAAAATCCGGGAAATGTTAAAAAACAGGCCTCTAAAACTGCTGTCGGAATCCACGAGACGAACGATTGCCGGCAAAACGGCCTTGAATTTCTGATTTTGTAATACAGTGAAAACCAGATGTTTAATTGCGCTAAGATGAATATTCTGATTGCAATGACGGCTTTTTCGGAGCCAAAAGACCGTTTTCGGGTCTTCTTTTAACGGCAAACAGCCTGACAGATGACCGCTTCCGACCTTGCCGAAGGCCGTTAACGACCCGACAGAAGACCGCCTCCTACTTTTCCGGGAGTCGTTTCGGGGCTTTCTGCCCGCCAAAAGCCGGATCTCAAACGCTGGTTCGCGTTTTTCCAGAGCACTTTTTGCCGCTTTTTGTTAAGTTAAAAATGTTAAGAGAAAAACGGGCCGCGCCTCTCAAAATTTATCGAAAAAGAAATTGTTTTCAGAAAAATAATGTACCTTTGCAATAAAAACCGACTGCCATGAAGAGAAACCTATGGTTGCTGTGCACATTGTTCTGTGCCCTTGGGCTGCATGCCCAGCAACTCACGCTGATGAGTTATAACATCCGCCATTGCCAGGGAATGGATGAGAAGATAGACTACGACCGCACTGCCGGAGTCATTCGTAATTGCCATCCCGATGTGGTGGCCCTGCAGGAGGTGGACAGTGCTACGCGGCGTTCGGGAGGCCGTTCCACGCTCGGGGAGCTGGCTTCCCGCACGGGCATGAAGGCCGTCTTTGCACCGGCCATTCGCTTCGATGGGGGCAAATACGGCGTGGGCATCCTCTCGAGGGAGGAGCCTTGCGCCGTTTCCATGTGGCCGTTGCCGGGAGCGGAAGAGCCACGCGTGCTGCTGCGTGCTGATTTCAAGGACTATGTGGTCTGCTGTACCCACCTCTCGCTGACGGATGCCGACCGCCGGGCGTCGCTCCGGATGATAGAGGAAGCCGTGAGCGATGTGAAGGACAAGCCCGTATTCGTGCTCGGCGACTTGAACGAAGAGCCCACGAAGACCTTCCGTAAAGAGTTGGTCAGGGGCTTCTGCGTCCTCTCCGACACGCAGGGCAAGACCTTTCCGGCCAACGCCCCCACGGAGATGCTCGACTATGTGCTGCAGGGCAAGCGGTTCCGAAAGGTGAGGGTACAGGCTCGCGGCGTCGTCAACGAACCCGTGGCCAGCGACCACAGGCCGATATTCGTAACCTGCGAATGGAAGAAACGGAACAAGGAATGAAATTTCGGGTAAAGTTCCGGGTTTTCCCAAGTTTTGTGTAACTTTGCCGACAAGATGATAAAAAATAACGAAAACGGGAAGCAAGGCGATTACGACCGCTTCGTCGTAGCCGAGGAAAGGCCGCTCCTGGAATGGCTTCTGGAGAACTTGAAGGGAGAGAGCAAGTCGAAGATAAAGGCCACGCTCAAGGGGCGGGGCATCCTCGTCAACGGCAAGAAGACGACCCAGTTCGACCATCTGCTGCAGAAAGGCGACAAGGTGAGCGTCAGCCGTTCGAAGAAAAACAACGAGAAGTTTCGCAGCCGTTATCTGAAGCTTGTCTACGAAGACCGCTATCTGGTGGTCGTCGAGAAGAATGTGGGGGTCTTGAGCATGGCGGCGGGGCACAGTTCGCTGAATGTGAAGTCTATCCTCGACGACTATTTCCACCAGACGAGGCAGAAATGTACGGCACATGTGGTGCACCGCCTCGACCGTGATACCTCTGGTCTGATGATTTATGCCAAGGACATGCAGACCGAGCAGATGCTCGAAAGCGACTGGCACAACATCGTCTACGACCGTCGCTATGTGGCCGTCGTCTCCGGCGAGATGGCGGACGACGAGGGCACGATAGCCAACTGGCTGAAGGATAACAAGGCCTATGTAACCTTCTCCTCGCCGGTCGACAACGGAGGGAAATACGCTGTTACCCATTTCCGTGTCCTCGACCGCACCACGGAGCACTCCCTGGTGGAGTTTCGGTTGGAGACAGGGCGCAAGAACCAGATTCGCGTGCATAGCGCCGACATGGGGCATCCCGTGTGCGGAGATGTCAAATACGGCGACGGCGACGACCCCGCGGGACGCCTCTGCCTGCATGCCTGTCTGCTCTGCTTCGTGCATCCCGTAACCCATCGGCGCATGGAATTCGAGACGCCGATACCTTCTGCATTTAGAAAACTATTCAAATAAACCGCAATGGAACATAATTTTGCCTATTATATCTTTGTGCTCATCGCCGTCGTGGTGGGCTTTATCGTAGTGAAGAAGATAGCCAGCTGTCTCCTCAAGACCCTTATCCTGATGCTGATCGTGGGGGCCTTGCTGTTTATTTCTGTCTCTTATACACATCTGACGCTGCCGACTACTAT
>CAUULA010000111.1:0-7649 GCA_963545855.1 uncultured Prevotella sp. | reverse complement strand
CACTCGACTAGTCGTCGGCAGCGTCAGATGTGTATAAGAGACAGTTGCAGGGTTGTACAATAAGTTTTATGGCAAAAGGAATGTTATTTCCTGACTATATTATAGAGTCTAGTTGGGAAGTATGTAATAAGGTCGGTGGAATATATACCGTTCTTTCTTCAAGGGCGAAGACATTACAGAACATTATAAGTGATCGGATCATATTCATTGGCCCGGATTGTTGGGATGATACGAATGCCAGCCCCTATTTCAAAGAAGACGAATCATTATTTGCAGAATGGAAGTCCATAGCTCAGCGAGAAGGCATCCGTGTAAGGCTTGGCCGCTGGGATATCCCCGGCCGGCCAATAGCAGTTCTTGTTGATTTCAAGCCTTATTTTGAAATCAAGAATGACATCTATGCCAAGCTTTGGGAAGATTTCCAGGTAGACAGCCTCCATGCCTATGGCGATTATGATGAAGCGTCGATGTTCTCGTATGCTGCAGGTAAGGTTGTCGAGAGTTTCTATCATCATGTGATCGGGAAAGGCAAACGGGTTGTCTATCAAGGAAATGAGTGGATGACCGGGCTGGGTTTGCTTTATGTGAGAAAGCATGTGCCGGAAATCGGCACAATCTTTACAACCCACGCAACAAGTATAGGCCGAAGCATCGCAGGAAATAATAAGCCGCTCTATGATTATCTTTTTGCTTATGATGGTAATCAAATGGCCGGCGAATTGAATATGCAAAGCAAGCATTCCATAGAGAAACAGACTGCTAAATATGTGGATTGCTTCACCACTGTGAGCGATATTACCGCCAATGAGTGCAAGGAATTGTTAGACAAGCCTGTGGATTTTGTTCTTCCTAACGGTTTTGACAATATGTTTGTGCCGAGGGGTGCGTCGTTCGTAACGAAGAGAAGGACAGCCCGCAAGCGCCTTCTTGAAGTCGCAAATGCATTGACGGGTTCGGATCTTGACGATAAAACATTAATCGTTTCTACCAGCGGTCGATATGAATTCCGCAACAAGGGGATTGATGTCTTTATAGAGGCCATGCATCGGCTGAATAACGATTCCGCCCAGAAGAGGAATGTCGTTGCCTTTATAGAAGTGCCGGGATGGTCGGGTGTTGCCCGCCAGGACTTGGTAGAAAGGCTCAATAGTGGGCGGAGCTACGATGCTCCTCTCAATAATCCCGTAGTTACGCATTGGCTCCATGATCCTGCGCGCGACAAGGTCCAGAATATGCTGGACTATCTTTGGATGCGCAATGACAAGAACAGCCGGGTGAAGGTGATCTTCATTCCCTGTTATCTTACCGGCAGCGACGGCATCCTGAATCTCCCATACTATGATGTGGTGTTGGGCAATGACTTGTGTATCTATCCGTCATATTACGAACCATGGGGATATACTCCTCTTGAGTCCATTGCCTTTAAGGTGCCTTGCATCACAACAGACCTGGCAGGCTTCGGCCTTTGGGCTAACCGCATCAAGGGCAGTTACAGTGAGATAGAGGATGGCGTGAAGGTCATCCATCGCACGGACTATAATTATCAGGAGGTGGCAGAGCGGATAAAGGATACGGTAATGGCTTATTCAACATTTACGGAAGAGCAGGTCAAGGCAGCTCGGGACCATGCCGACAAACTCTCCAAGAAAGCCCTTTGGAGCAAGTTTATCAAGTATTACGAGCAGGCTTACGACATGGCATTGCGAAAAGCATCAGAAAGAGAATAACGAAATAATAATACAAATTATACAAAAGAAGATGAAAATTAAGTCAGATTACTCAAACGAACCCCAATGGAAGAACTTGACAATCAAATCAAGGCTTCCTGAAGAGTTGAAGTGCTTGGACGAGTTGGCTCATAATATGTGGTGGGCTTGGAATTACGATGCCCGCAATATGTTTAAGAGCCTTGACGATAAGCTTTATGAGGAGGTGGGACATAATCCGGTTCTGCTTCTTGAGCGACTGAACTACGACCGCAAGGAGGCAATTGTAAAGAATCGTACCATCATGAAAAAGATCAACGATGTTTACAATAGATTCCGTGCCTATATGGATGTTAAGCCTGATGCCAAGCGTCCTTCGGTGGCTTACTTCAGTATGGAGTATGGCCTTAACCAGGTATTGAAGATTTATTCTGGAGGCCTGGGTATGCTGGCCGGCGACTATTTGAAGGAGGCTTCTGATAGTAATGTGGACATGTGTGCCGTAGGTTTCCTGTACCGTTTCGGTTACTTTACGCAGACTCTGAACATGGAGGGACAGCAGGTGGCTCAGTACGAGGCACAGAACTTCAACTCTCTTCCTATCGAGCGGCAGCTTGATGAGGAAGGAAACCCCGTGGTTGTGGATGTCCCCTATATGAACTATCAGGTGCATGCCTATGTATGGCGCGTGAATGTAGGCCGTATCAAGCTTTATCTGCTGGACACGGATAACGAGATGAATTCCGACTTCGACAGGCCTATCACCCATTCTCTCTATGGTGGCGACTGGGAGAACCGGCTGAAGCAGGAGATCCTGCTGGGCATTGGCGGCATCCTTACTCTTAAGAAACTGGGTATCCAGAAGGAAATCTATCATTGCAACGAGGGCCATGCCGCTCTCTGCAACTTGCAGCGTCTTTGCGACTATGTGGCCCAGGGCCTCACCTTCAATCAGGCCATGGAGCTGGTGCGCGCGTCGTCCCTCTACACCGTGCACACCCCCGTTCCTGCCGGCCACGACTACTTCGACGAACAGCTCTTCGGCAAGTATATGGGCGGATATCCCCAGATGCTGGGCATCACTTGGGATGAGTTCATCGGCATGGGACGCATGAATCCGGAAGACAAGGGCGAGAAGTTCTGCATGTCCACCTTTGCCTGCAACACCTGCCAGGAGGTGAACGGCGTAAGCAAGCTTCACGGCTGGGTGTCGCAGAAGATGTTTGCCGACTATTGGAAGGGCTACTATCCTGAAGAGAATCATGTGGGCTATGTTACCAATGGCGTGCATTTCCCCTCGTGGGCAGCGACCGGATGGCGTAAGCTCTACGACAAATATTTCGACCCCTCGTTCATGGCCGACCAGAGCAATGAGGAGATCTGGCATGCCATCTACAATGTTCCGGATGCGGAAATCTGGAGCACCCGTATGGCTTTGAAGAAGAAACTCATCGACTATATTCGTGAGAAGTTCACGGAGACATGGCTTCGCAATCAGGGCGACCCTGCCCGCGTGGTATCGCTTTTGGAGCGTATCAACCCCAATGCGCTGATGATTGGCTTCTGTCGCCGCTTCGCCACTTACAAGCGTGCGCATCTGCTCTTCACCGATTTGGAGCGCCTCTCTAAGATCGTGAACGACCCCGAGCAGCCCGTATTGTTCTTCTTCTCGGGCAAGGCGCATCCTGCCGACGGTGCCGGTCAGGGGCTGATTAAGCGCATCTATGAGATAAGCCAGCGCCCGGAGTTCCTCGGCAAGATCATCTTCCTTGAGGATTACGACATGCAACTGGCACGCCGACTGGTGTCGGGAGTGGACATCTGGATGAACACCCCGACCCGTCCGTTGGAGGCATCGGGCACATCGGGCGAAAAGGCCGAGATGAACGGCGTCGTAAATCTTTCCGTTCTCGACGGCTGGTGGGTGGAAGGCTACCGCAAGGGAGCCGGCTGGGCTCTCAAGCAGGAGCGCACCTATCAGAATCAGGAGTGGCAGGACAAGCTCGACGCAGCCACCATCTATGGCCTGCTCGAGAACGAAATCATCCCGCTCTATTATAATAAGGGAAAGAAGGCGTATAGCGAAAACTGGGTGAAAGTGATCAAGAACAGCATCGCGACCATAGCTCCTCACTACACGATGAAGCGTCAGCTGGATGACTATTACGACAAGTTCTATGTCAAGGAGGCAGCTCGTTTCAAGAAATTGCAGGAGAATGGCAATCGGCTGGCCAAGGAAATCGCCTTGTGGAAGGAGACTGTTGCCGAGCGTTGGGATGCCATCCGTGTCGTGTCGAAAGACGACAAGGTGCTCACGGAGGGTGGAGAGACCGGCGTTAAGTTTAAGATTCGGTATGTGATCGACGAGCAAGGGCTCGATAATGCGATAGGTCTTGAACTGGTAACGCTGAAGCCGGAGCAGGACACCAGCGACCGCAAGGTCTACAGCGTGCATCCTTTCAAGATGGTGGGACACGAGGGCAATCACTATACTTTCGAGGTGGTTGTGGAGCCGGATATAGCCGGGTCTTACCGTTCTTGCGTCCGTATGTATCCCAAGAACGCAAATCTGCCCCACCGTCAAGACTTCTGTTATGTGAAGTGGCTTGACTAAAAGCAGGAATAAACGGAATTGGAGAAAGGCACCGGAATGATTTCCGATGCCTTTCTTTGTTTCTGTGAGAGAGGAGAACTGTGGCCGGTGCGTAGCCGGGAGGCCATTGTCAGGACGACAAAATCGCCGAGTTCGTGGGACAAAATCGCTGAAATTGTCTGACGAAACCGCCGATTTCGTCAGCCTGCCTGCCAGCTTATAGGCGAAGAAGCGGCATCCACTGCCATTGCCGAGGATGCCGCTTCCTATATTTCGGACTGCCGACGCCTATATCAGATACTGTGAGGAAATGCTCTCGTTGCGCACCACGCGGCGGATGGTCTCGGCAAACATGTCTTTCACGGAGAGCTGTTTCACCTTTGAGCAGCGGTTGGTGTAGGGGATGGAGTCGGTGAAGACGATTTCCTCTATCGACGAGTCTTGGACGCGCTCGCTGGCCGGGCCGCTCATCACGCAGTGAGACGCGCAGGCTCTCACGCTCAATGCTCCGGCCGCCATCATGATGTCGGCGGCCTTCGTAATGGTTCCCGCGGTGTCAACCATGTCGTCTACGATGATGACATTCTTGTCTTTCACCTCACCTATAATCTGCATGCTCTCCACCACATTGGCGCGGGCGCGGGTTTTGTTGCAGAGCACCAGCGGGCATCCCAGATACTTGGCATAGGTGTTGGCACGCTTGCTGCCGCCCACATCGGGCGACGCGATGACCATGTCTTTCAGTTTGAGCCCCTGAAGGTAAGGGAGGATAACCCCCGAGGCATAAAGGTGATCGACGGGAACATTGAAGAATCCCTGAATCTGGTCGGCGTGAAGATCCATGGTGATGACGCGGTCTATGCCCGCTACGCTCAGCATGTCTGCCACGAGTTTGGCGCCGATGCTCACCCTGGGCTTGTCCTTCCGGTCTTGCCGTGCCCATCCGAAATAGGGTATCACGGCAATGATTTGTCGGGCGGAGGCGCGTTTCGCGGCATCAATCATCAGCAGGAGCTCCATCAGGTTGTCAGAGTTGGGGAATGTGCTCTGCACCAGGAACACATCCCGGCCTCGGATGGACTCTTCATAGGAAACGACGAATTCGCCGTCGGAAAATCTTGTAACGAGGAGATTTCCCAGCGGGCAACCTAAGCTTTGGCAGATTTTCTCTGCGAGGTATCTCGTATTCGTTCCCGAGAAAACCAAAAAAGAGTTTTGTTCACTCATGTTCTTAGTGTTTGTTTTATTTGTAGAAGTGTTTTCGTTTTCTTTGTCAGTTGGCAGCCTTACGCAGTTTCTCAAAGTGCAGGATGACTTCCTTGAAGTCGGTCTGGCTTTGTATGTCGAACTTGTTCCATAAGTCATCGCGGATTACGACGCCTCCGAATCCCAGTTCCTTTGCCGTGCGGATGTTCTCAAGGCTCATTCCCCCGAGAGCATACACATGGCGGTCGAGGAGCCCTTTCTCGGCGGCCTCCTCCAGCTGGGAGAGGCTGAAGTCGGGCTCCTCGTCCACGGAGTCGAAGCTTCCGAATACATTCTTGAGGAATACATATTCCGATTTCTTGCGCGTCTCCTTAAGCCGGAGCAGGTCGGTGCATGTCCTGGAGACGCGCCCCTTGTATCCGGCGGGGACGGGCTCGTCGGGATTGTCAAGATGAATGCCTGCCAGGTCATACTCGTTTTTCAGATAGAAGTGGTCGTGAACCGTAATTTTTCGATAGCATTCTTCGGGCAGAAGGGTGAGCAGTCGCTCCGAATAGAGGGGAGAGGAGCCGGGTTTGTACAAATGCAGGTTATCCATTCCCTCGTCAAAGAGCGTGGCAAGTATTTTGTCCTCTTCCACAAAGAAAGTGGATTTAGTCATGATTACTAACTTCATGCTTCTGTCTGTAATTTCCTTGCAAATGTATGAAATTTATGCGAGACTTGCAATTATATCTGAAATAAAAAGCTAACTTTGCAGAAGTTTTTCACGATTATCCGACAAAGAAGTAATGAAAGTCAACCCGAATACATTCAAGGAGCTGAACACACCTTATTATATATTGGAAGAGGAGAGGCTTCGCGCCAATCTGGAAGTCATCAGCCGGGTGGCCCGGGAGGCCGGTGTGGAGATCATCCTGGCCTTCAAGGCCTATGCCCTCTGGCGCACATTCCCCGTTTTCAGGGAATATATTGCCGCCACCACGGCAAGCTCTCTCTGTGAGGCACGGCTTGGATACGAGGAGTTTGGCTCAAGAACCCATACCTTTACGCCTGCCCTGACACCGTATGAGGCAGCTGGGATTGCCCGTTGCTCCAGCCATTTGAGCTTTAATTCGCTGACCCAGTTTGAGCGGTTCAAGGATGTCGTGAGGAAGGAGAACCCGGAAATAAGCCTCGGGCTGCGTGTCAACCCGGAGTATTCCGAGGTGGAAACGGAACTTTATAATCCTTGCGGGCGTGGCACGCGGTTTGGTATCACGGCCGGGAAACTGCCGGAAAGGCTGCCCGATGGCATCGACGGCTTCCATTGCCATTGCCATTGCGAGAGCGGGGCAGATGTTTTCAAGCGTACCTTGATACATATCGAAGACCGCTTCTCACGGTGGTTTCCGCAGCTCAAGTGGATTAATTTCGGTGGCGGACACTTGATGACGCGGAGCGATTATGATGTCAACCTCCTCATCGGAATGCTGAAAGACTTCCACCGGAGATATCCAAATCTCCATGTAATCCTTGAGCCGGGGAGTGCTTTTGGCTGGCAGACAGGCCCCTTGGTGTCGCAAGTAGTGGATGTGGTGGCCGACCATGGCATCCGCACGGCCATCTTGAATGTCAGCTTTACCTGTCATATGCCCGACTGTCTGGAAATGCCTTATCAGCCGGCGGTCCGCAATGCGCGATCGCTGCCCTTGGAGGCGGCGGACGGATGTGCCGTCTCCGACCACATCTACAGGCTCGGGGGAAGCTCTTGTCTTTCGGGGGATTTCATGGGCTCATGGCAGTTCGACCACGAGCTGGAGGTCGGCGAGAATGTCATTTTTGAGGATATGCTGCACTATACGACCGTAAAGACCACGATGTTCAACGGCATAACGCATCCTTCGATCGGCCTGCTTCATTGCGGCGGCGAGCTGGAAACGCTGCGTGAGTTCAGTTATGAAGATTATAAGAGCCGTATGGATTAGTCGTCTCCGCAATCTTTTTTTGAAAAAAAACATAGGAAAAGTTTGCCAAGTCGGAAAAAAGCATTACCTTTGCAACCGCGTTTAGGGAAACGCGCCTTGTGAAAACAAGGGTTGAAATGCGGCAATAGCTCAGTTGGTAGAGCACGACCTTGCCAAGGTCGGGGTCGCGAGTTCGAG
>CAUULA010000110.1:0-7697 GCA_963545855.1 uncultured Prevotella sp. | reverse complement strand
TACACTCGACTAGTCGTCGGCAGCGTCAGATGTGTATAAGAGACAGTCATGATACCTATTATATATATTATATACAACGGTGTTGTTATAATATCCCAGCGGGCGATAGAAATAGCCGGCACCCGTATAGTAATTGTACTGGTAACGGGAGAGCACATACCGCAGATCGGAGTTGCGGCGAGCCCAATAGGAACCATAGAAGTCGTTATAACTGCGCATGTTGAGCAGATAGTCGAGGTTGATTTCATAGACCGCCGCATACTGGGCAGCGTTCAATCCCATCTCATAAGCCATCTTGTCCGACAAATAAAGGGCCTGATTCCGTGCGTCGCTATAGCTGAACAAGCCGTAGTCGCCATAGCCGTCGTAGTGGTAAGAGTCGTCATAAGCCGAAACTCCGGTGCCCACGCTCAAGAACGAACCACATGAGGAAAGTCCCATCACCATCGCCATAAGACTCGCCATTGTCAACATATTCCTTTTCATAATAGCACTCCTTTAATCGTTATACATCTTGTTTTATACCGCAAAGATAGAAATAAAACCCATACGGCAACGGGGGTTATCCCTAAATCGCAGGTGTATTTCCCTATTGTTGGGCATATTCAGGGTGTCAAGGAGCTGACTGCCTCAAGACTATACGCCGTCTTCCTCTGATTCGTCGGACGCTCCCTCCGAGGAGGTGATGTCCATCTGGGCGTCCTTGCTGATGGTGATGCTGCCCATGCGACTGACCTTTACCAGCAGCGGGATATACTCGTCGCTCGACTTATCGGGCGAGCCCACGCTGGCCGCAAAAATCAGGTTGTCGCCCTCGGCCTTGTCGAAGACCAAGCCGAGAAAGGCTCCGTTCTTCCCAATGGAACCGCTGATGTATGGCTGGAAATCGCTCTTGGCAAATTCACGCTTCAGGAATTCCGAGCCGTCCTTCCGCAAGATGCGGAGCATGGTGCGGTTGTCGTAATACCGCTGTGCCCCATCAGAGACCACCGGCAGCGATAAGTCGGCATGGAAATCGAGGTCTATCGTATACTCCGAGCCCACCCATGCCACCTTCGTCTGCTGGTGATAGTCGCCCATCTTGCGGACGGCGGAGGGCTTCACGGCCTTGGGTTTATGGGTGATAATCTCATTCTCGGTCTTTTTCTTGCCGCACGAGACGAGCACGAGGACCGACAGGAGCAACAGGACAAGGGAAAGTCTACTCTTCATTTTCTGGCTGTTTTTTGTTCGTTACAAAGGTAATCAAAATTCCTGAGAACACAAAACGGGCGCCCCCGATTTACGGAGACGCCCCAATCAAATTACCTTTATAACCTATTGAACCTTTCTGCTACATACACAATTCTCTTATTTCGTCTCGCCTTTGTCCGCACGGCAGTTGCCACAGCATGGCTTCTCGCCCATCCCGCCCTGATGGCGAGGCGCACGCTTCATGAACTGCCTGCGGTCGGACTGATACTCCGAGAACTTCTCGCTGCCAAGAATTCCCTTCAGTTCTTTGTCGTAAGCCTCACGGGCCTGCTTCCTCTCGTCGCGCTTCTTGTCCATCTCCTCCTTGCTCAGGGGGCGCCTCTGGGGTGTCGCCTCCGTCGTGCCGTCCACCTGAGGCAGCTCGGCGTTACCTTGTTCCATGTGATGGTGGGGGCACGCAGGACCCTTGCCACCGGGACGGAAATCTCCTCTCATGGGCAGTTTGCCGGCATATTTCTCGTTCAGCTCCTTCAGTTTCTTGGCCTGTTGGTCGCTGAGACCATAGCGCTTGACCATCCGGTCGGTGCGTCGCTGAACCATCTCGGTCTTATCGAGTTTCTTCCCTTCCTTCTTATCTACATCCTGTGCCAGGGCTGCACCTGACAATGTGAATACGGCTATGATAGCCAGAATCAGTCTTCTCATCTTTTTTCAGTTTTAAATTGATAATCTCTTTTCTTAAACACAATCGCTTGTTTGACGGCAGGAACCCGTAAAAGTTTAATCGATTAAGATTTTTTCAGGTTTACCGCCATCATTTTGTCGCTTTTTTGTTACCTTTGTCCCGATATTAACTATTCATCAGGGATGAAACAATCAGTTCTATACCTCGCTTTATTCATCACGCTCCTGTCCTCCTGCACGGGAAAGAAGCCAGAGCCGGATGCCCCTGCCCTCGACACCATTCCCATGATGGTGATGCAGATACAGCGGTGTTCGCGCCTCTACACGGCCGAGTACCAGCTCCACAAAATCATCACGCACGACGACACGAAGAAACTGGAAGGCTCGTTCCTAAACAAGGATTTCAGCATCGACCTCCCCCTGGGCAAGCGCAAGATAGCCCTGCCGCTGGACGCGACGGTAAAGGCCTACATCGATTTCGGCGACTTTTCGGAGAAAAACATACGCAGACAGGGCGACCGAATCGAGGTGATACTGCCCGACCCGAAGGTGGAGCTCACGAGCACGAAGATAAACCATGAGGACGCAAAGCAGTATGTGGCGTTCACAAGGGGCAGCTTCACCGACGAGGAGCTGACGAGCTATGAGCGGCAAGGGCGCGACCAGATCGTGAAGGCCATCCCGCAGCTCGGCATCGTGGAGACGGCCCGCTCCAGCGCGGCAAGCATCCTCATCCCCATGCTGGAGCAGATGGGCTACAAGCGGGAAAACATCAGGATCACCTTCCGCAAGGACTTCACGCTCAAGGACATCCAGCGACTGATTGATAAAACGACGATAGAAAATGAAAAGACCATCCGATAATCTCCGGGACAGGCTCAAGTGGCTGGCTACGCGCATCCCGCTCACGGCAGGGATGATCATCGCCTCGGCCATCCTCATCGTCCTCGTGGCGGTCTTCTCTCTGGCATGGCTCAACCATGCCAACCACCTTTCCGTGAGCACAAGCGACAAGATCAACATCACCCCCACACAGGTAAAATCGATAGAAAACATCGGTGAATGGGAGTTTCTCTCCATCAGCGACGAGGAACTGGTGGACACCGTGAGCCGCGGATTCTTCGGCGACAGCGAGCTCGTCAGAATTTACTATGGCACGCTGCGACTGGGCGTGAACCTCCACAAGGTGAGCCCGGGCTGGATCATCACCGACAAGGACACCGTCGTGGCCACGCTTCCCCCGATAGAACTGCTCGACAACGACTTCATCGACGAGGCCAGGACCCAGTCGTTCTATGAGTCCGGGTCATGGTCGCAAGCCGACCGGAAGGCCCTCTACGAGAAGGCCTACAGGGCCATGAAGCAGCGCTGTATGAACCGGAAGAACATCGAGATAGCCGAGAAGAACGCCATCCTGCAGTTCGACAATCTGCTCCGCTCGATGGGATTTAAGTTTACAAGAATAAAATTTGATAAGACCGAGAGGAAATGAAGAGCTGAAGCAGGATTCTTGACAGCACCTTCCCGCTCTCCCACAGGCTGACGCCCGCCCGACTCCAGAAGGCCTCCATGACGGTATCCACCCAAAGTGCTCTATCCCTATCACTTCTCCAAGACTCCTGTCGAGGAAACGGAGAAGGCGGTCGAGGGGCTCGGCGCCGACATCCGGATGCGCCCCCTCGAATAAGGGAAAAGACCTGCGGGAACGCGGGGCACGCCAGACCGCGAGAAAGGAGGCGGCCACCCCGCCTGCCGGAAAGTGTTCTCCGGAATGTTACAAGCGGTGTGTAACGATGTTACAAACGGTGTGTAATCACATTACAGGTGGCTTGTAATCCCGGCGGCAACAGCAAAAAGGAAAGGCAAAAGGCCGCCTCTGACTCTTGAGGGGACGGCATTTTCGTTACAGAACGATCATTAGAAGACTAAGAAATCACATCGAGAGCAGTTGCTCGTCTTCCACCTCGCAATGGGTGAAGCCCATCTCCCGGGCCTTCTCCTGGCTCATCGCATAGTACACCACATCGGCCTCCACGCAGATTTCGGCATTGCTGTCGGCTATCGTGGCATGCATGAAAACGAGGTTGCGCTTCTGTTCGGTGATGCGAGCCCTCACCGTGAGGAGCGAGTCGGTCGACTTCACGGGTACCCGGTATCGCAAGTCGAGCCGGCTCGTAACGCCCGTGGTCTGGAGCTTCCGCGTAACCACCCATCCGCAGGTCTCGTCGATGAGGGTGGAGAGGATGCCTCCGTGCAGTGTCTCCACCCATCCCTGATAGTGCTCTGAAGGGTGCCAGAAGGAGATGATGTCATCGCCGTCCTCGAAAAATTCCATGTGAAGTCCTATCGGATTGTCCGGCGCACAGCCGAAGCAGTCATATCCCTCCTTGCCCGTCCACGGATTCTTGATCTTTCGCATAGTCTTGTCGTTTTCTGCAAAAATAAGGAAAAATATTGATACATGTCGCAAGAGCCGCCTGTTTTTTCATTCCAAAGGCTATGTTCTTACAAATTTTATTCGTAATATTGCAGTCGCAGGCTGAGCCTGAAAACCGAAAACTCTACTAACAACTATTTCTAAAATACTATGGACTGGAAAAAACTACAAAACGGATCGGACATTCGAGGCATTGCCCTCGAGGGTGTGGAAGGCGAAAGCGTGAACCTAACGGCCGAGGCCGCGGGAACCCTTGCAAGGGCTTTCACCGCATGGCTCACGGAAAGAAACGGAAAAGAGAGGCATACGATAGCCGTGGGCTGCGACTCGCGCCTTTCAAGCCCGGCTCTCGTGAAGGCGTTTGCCGAGGGAGCGGCCGGTGCAGGTTGCGAGGTGTTCGACTTCGGCATGGCGTCGACACCGGCCATGTTTATGTCGACGATAGACGGGGAACTGCGTGTAGACGGTGCCGTAATGATAACGGCCAGCCACCTCCCGTGGAACCGCAACGGGCTGAAGTTCTTCACGGCAGCCGGCGGCCTCGACAAAGGCGACATCCAGAAAATTCTCGAACTGGCGTCCCAGTTTCATGAAATGAGGGAAAGGAAAGAGGGCGGCAGCATCGGCCGGTTCGACTTCATGCGGAAGTATTGCGGATTTCTGACAGACTATATCCGCCGGGGAGCCGGCATCGGCCCCCTGCCGCTCAAGGGAATGAGAATCATCGTTGACGCCGGAAACGGGGCGGGCGGCTTCTTTGCCGACAAGGTGCTTGAGCCTTTGGGAGCTGACACGACGGGGAGCCAGTTCCTCAATCCCGACGGCCGATTCCCCAATCACACACCCAACCCGGAAAACAAGGAGGCCATGGCCGCCATCTGCAAGACCGTCCGCGACAACGGAGCTGACCTCGGAATCATCTTCGACACTGATGTAGACCGCTCCGCCATCGTAGACCGCAGCGGCTCGCCCATCAACCGCAACGCGCTCATTGCCCTCATCGCGGCCGTCATACTGCGTGAGCATCCGGGCAGCAGCATCGTTACCGACTCCGTAACATCCGACGGACTCGCGGAATTCATCAGCCGCCGTCAGGGCAGGCATCATCGTTTCCGCCGCGGATACAAGAATGTCATCAACGAGGCTCTCCGCCTGAACAACAGCGGCGAAGAGTCGTGGCTGGCCATAGAGACCTCGGGGCACGCCGCCCTGCGCGAGAACCACTTCCTTGACGACGGCGCCTATCTCGTGGCGAAGCTCCTCGTCGAGGCGGCACGGCTAAGGGCGGAGGGGAAGGAACTGCAAGACCTCATCGCCGATCTGCGGCAGCCCTGCGAAAGCAAGGAAATCAGGTTCGCCATTACCAATGCCAACTTCAAGGACTACGGACAGAAAGTGCTCGACCATCTGCAGGACTCCTGCACCACGCAACCCGGCTGGCAGCAGGTCTCGCCGAACTATGAAGGCGTGCGCATCGCCTGTGCCGACCCCGACGAACAGGGATGGCTGCTGCTGCGCCAGTCGCTGCACGACCCCGTGCTGCCGCTCAACATCGAGTCGGATGTCGACGGAGGCGTAGCCCGCATCGAGCAGCGGGTAATGAAAATCCTTGCCGGATTCGGCGATCTGAAGCGATAAGGTCAGGGAGGACGACCGTCCTCCCTGATTGTCAGGCTATGCTAAATAGGGTTTTTATTCGTGAATTCATACCGCAGCCGTTCGCTATTCCTGATGGTTTCCAGGGTGAGGTCGTTGCCTTTCTTGCCCACAATCTCAAAGACATAGCTGCTGCCTTTGGCGGGAGTCATCTCGATTCGCCCGCCAAAGCGTGAGTCGTCGGGGATGAGCACGCAGCTTCCCTCTTCAATCACTTCGGGCTCTTTCTGTCCGTTTCGGTCGCTTCGGGTAAAGGCGTATCTGCCCTTCCAGATGTCGAGCGACATCTCCCCCCAATAGTAGACTTGCTCGCTGGCAACCGTAGTCCCATCATATACCTTGATGTGCAGCAAGGCCCAAGACGATCCGTTGACGATTAACTCCGCCGAGGCTTTCCCGTTGCTGGCCGGCTCTTCCTCGTCTGCCTTGCTGCATGACATTACTGCCAGCGACGCAAGGACAAGGATTAAGAATGAGAATAGCTTTGGGTTTCGCATCATCTAATATTATTTTATTCTTCGAAGGTTGATGACACTCAGGGGATCTCCCTTATCATCCGTAGCCGTGGAAACAAGCCTGCATGTGCTTTTGGTTAATTCCGCAACAAGATATGAATGGTGCTCGGTCTGTCCCTTGCCGTTTTTATATTCAATATACAATTCCTTTCGGTTAACAGAGGCGGTGCCATATATCCAGCGGAAAGGAATAGTGCTGTCGCCTGCGGAAGCATCATGAACGAACTTTGTTCCCGTAAATGTGCCTTTTACATATTCCTTCGCCTGGAATTCATATTCCACGCTTCCTCCTGTGGCGGCACCCGCAGCATACACTTCCGCCCATTTCCCGTCCAGCAGATGGATGTCCACCTCATCAGCATCATCACTACAACTTGTCAGAAGACCGGCGAAGACGCATGCAATCATGGCAAATAATACTCTTGTTTTCATAATCAGTTTGTGTTTAAATAATTTATTATATGGTTTCATCTCTTGTCTTGAAACGAGAATCATGGTTGCGGCCACGGCTATCATCCCTCAGCCCTGACCTCGCTAAGCCTCGGCCATCCCATCAAACAACAAGGACGACAATCCGTCTATTGCCTTCTGAATCCGCTCTACCCCTTCCTCTGTATTCAGGTCAATACCGCTGAACGGCGCACGATCCTTATGCAAGACGAGATAATAGACGCCGCCGATCAACAGCGCGGAGACGGCCACAAGATCCAAGCCTTTCTCCTGAAGGAGCTCCTCGTTGTCCCGGGCAAGAGGATGCGTGAAGAATTCCCGCAACATCGCCGTGCGCCGGGTGGTGTCATTACCCGTGCTGATTTCCCACCGCAGCAGTTCCGCCATGACGGGACTCTGCAACAGAGAGACTAACAAGCCCTTGAGTATCGAGGAATGAGTGTCCTTATTCAGTTCCGCATTCTTCCTCGCACTTACGATATCGTGAAACCAATAGTCGTAGTCGCGGACGAGTTCGTCATAAAACTCATCCAGATTGTCGTATCGGTTATAAAAAACGGACGGCTCAATCTTGGCTCGCGCCATGATGTTTGTTACCAGCGCATTCGAAAAGCCGTGCCCTTTGATTTCCTCAACCGCGGCATTTTTGATGGCAAGCTCTACCTCTTTCTTGGTTCGCCTGACGCGTATCTTGTTTAAATCTGCCTCTGTCATGCGATATACACAATATTAATTGTTTATCTAACCACAAAAATATGAAC
>CAUULA010000109.1:0-7789 GCA_963545855.1 uncultured Prevotella sp. | reverse complement strand
CTACACTCGACTAGTCGTCGGCAGCGTCAGATGTGTATAAGAGACAGTGCAAGAGAGATTTTCAACATGTCGCATATCTCCGCATAAGGCATCTGTTCGATCTTGGCCAAATAAAAGACATGCTTGCACTTAGGGGGCAGAGCGTCTATCGCTTCTTTGATGCTATGCATATTCTCATCAGAGATGATGCTGTCTATCGGGGTTTCCATCTGTGGGAACTTGAAGTTCAGGAGCTCGTCGATATCCACCATGTTCCGCCTGTTCTTCTCCTTTCTGAGCACGGAGATGGATTTCCTGTAGACCACCTTGCTCAACCAGAAGTTTATGTTTTCTATATCCAGGAGCCTTTCTCTCATTTTCCATACCTCCAGAAAGACGTCGCTTACCACTTCCTCTGCCATCTGCTTGTTGCCAAGAATGCCATAGGCATGATAATACATGCATTGGGAATGGCCGTCCATAAACTTGTCAAAAGCCAATTCGTTTCCCTTGGAGATGAGGATGAGATTCCTGGATTCGTCAATCATTTACAATTTCTTTGTTATGGGTCATAGTAAAATTCGCCCTTTGCTTTTATAGACGCAAATATAACAAATTTCTATAGGTAGGGAGAGAAAAAAACAAATAAACTGAATGACTGACCTTTCTCCGTTTCTTTTGCGGGGGGTGTTGTTACCGAGAGGAGAATACCTTCTTCAGGAATTCGTCCGTCAGGCTGCGGATCTGGTAATATACGGCGTCTAACGGATCCTTGTACCTGAACAATGGATGGGGAAGCCCCTCGAAGATATGATCGTCGCAGTAAGTACTGTTCTCGCGGAGACAGAGCAGAAAGGTCTTCGCCTTCTCAGCGGGTGTGAACGAGTCCCTTGTACCTATCATGAATAGGACGGGACGGTGCATTCGTGGGACTTCAGACCATAGGCTGTCGACCACGGGATTGTAGAGAATCCTGGCCCTCAGCCGATCGTCCGGAATCTTTCCGGCGATAGCGGCTCCGGCAGAAGCTCCCGCCGCAATAATGCGCAAGGGGTCTACGTCCAGGCTTTCGGCATTCTCCCGGATGTAGTCGATGGCATCAATGCCGTCTTCCACCGCATCCTTCGCCGTGGTTCCATAGAGGTATCCTATACGGTAGTCTACGCTAATGGAGGTGATGCCATGAGTTGCGTTCCATGCACACTCACGGAAAAACTGGAGGGGAGAGCCGTATTTCCACCCTCCTGCAAAGTAATAGACTACTGTGGGATGAGGCAGCCTGCCCTTAGCCTTGAAGACATAGAGGCTCAGGCTGTCTTTCCCGACGATCTTATAGCATATGGATTCCGGGCATAAAACGGGATGCTGGGCCTTGAAGCGTTTTTCTATCGCCGTAGCCCAGATGTGCGCCATCCTTTCTCTTCCCGCTTTATTGGGGTGCACCTTGTCGGCTATCGTCATCGTTCGGTAGTCATGTCCGGAAGCTATGTCTACAAGAATCACCTTGGAGGAATGATAGGAAGCAACCAGCTTCCTGATGGCCTTGTTTAGTTCGGGGATGTATGAATACTTGGGCAGTTTGCCGCTGGGTGTAATTGTAGCCAGGAATACCGTAGCCTCCGGCTTGATATGATGGATTTTGGAGATGATGCCCTTGTAGGCTCTGATTATGCCCGGAACCGGTTCCTCCGAGGAAAAGTGATTGTGGCCGGCATGTAAGAGCACGATGTCGGCAGGATAAAGGCGGTAGATGCTGTCTATATGCTCGCCCAAGAATTCAGCCGTGTGGCCGCTGAACCCGCAATGGCATAGCTTTCCTATGCGGCATTCGCTCTCCCGGGGGCCGATGAAATCGAAGTCGTAGCCTTTCGAGAATAGTTCCTCCCACAGAGGATACAGGTAGGAACAGAATTCCCGGCCGCCCTCCGTAATGGAGTCTCCGAGCCCCATGACGGAAAAACGCACTTGCGTCTTGCCTGCATTCACATGCGAGGAGAGAGACACAAGGAGCGTCAGCATTATAAATCTCAACCAATTATTGTGTACCATGAATAAATTAAATAGGCTAATATCTATATATTCATTCCGTAAGGATAATCACGCTTCATGACGGGCATCCGTCTTTCTGGCAGAGCAGGGACGAAGGCGCATGTGCCATCGAATCTGTCCGGATGAGGCTGACCTTGATGGACGGTTTGATGTATTTCATATCTTTGAGTGTTGTTATTTCATTATATATCTCTTGCCCTTCTTGATGGCGATTCCCTTATAGGACTCGCTTATTTGTTGCCCGGCAAGGTTGTAGGTCGGGGCAGCGGCTTCAGCCTCCGTTGAAAGCTGATAGATTCCTGTTGTTTCGGCCGTAAAGAAGAAAGCTTTTACGGGCGACTCCGCCGAGATGGCGAGATAGGCTTTGTGGGCACCGTTGGTAAAGGCGATACCATTGGCTGCGCCGTAATAGAAGCCTAAGCCACCCTCGACATCATTCGCCAGTTTGTAATACTTGCTTCCCCCGGTGGTGAGTTCCGGAGTGTCTGAACCTTTCAGCAAGTTGCCGTCTGTGGAGTTCTCTGCCAGCTTCAGGGCTGCTTGGTGCGAACCGGATTCCCCGTTGATAAGCAGGGCGGAGGCGGCAGGCACTACGCTTCCCGCCTGATATTTCCAGTCGATGGTCATCCGGTCGCCGGAAGTGGAGGGAGCGACGGCCCCTTGAATGCTTTGCGGCATCACATAGCCCAAACTATTATAATAAGTGGCATATTTGATGTCGGTAACCTCGATCGTTGCAATCTGTGGTTCGCCGACCTTGGCACCCGGAACCGACATGCTGCCGCGAGCAACGCCGTCTTTGTCGATGGTCAGGTCGACAGTGATACCCCACGAGCCGGTTACCTCGGAGAGTTCTTCCGCCGTGGCTCCGTAAGGCGCGTTCGGAGCTGCACTTGCCACATCCTGGGAGCCGAAGACATCACTCAGCCTCTTATCCGTCAGGTTGGTCTCGCCCCACGACAGGATGTTGTTGGTGTCGTTGCCGACGATATTGTATTTTCCGGTGAAATTCATGGTCGATGTGATATTGAACGGAGCGTATGTGCCATTGCCTATGACGATGGAATTGGACACATAGAGATTGGCATTACTTGTCATCTGTACCTGCGCTCCACCTTCATTGCCAGCCACCGTAGAGTTTACGATATATACATTACGCGAATAGGTGGCGTCTGAACCGTTGGAGAATATGGCGCCGGTCTCCTGCCCCGACTTGTTTCCGGTTACCATGCAGTTGATGAGATAGAGGCTCACCCCCTGCTGAACCAGTATCGCGCTGCCTATATTCTTATCAATCTCGTTGTTCATAATCAGGCAGCGGTTGAATACGGTCAGGCCCTTGGTGCCGTCATTGGAAGACAGGCGGATGGCACCGCCGCGGGTTACTCCCTTGTTATTGGTAAATTCACAGTCATTAAAATATGCGGTGCTGTATTCTCCCGTGAAAGCCATGCCGCCATAATCCTTGTCTGCCACATTGCTATAGAAGCGGCAATTATTGACCTCTACATAGCCGCAGTTTCTAACATAAAGTGCGCCTTCGGTTAGTGTACTCGTTGCAGAATAGGCCTTTGTGAACTCAAGGCCTTTCAGGATAACCTTTTTGCTGTCGTCTTTAGTGTCGGTGCGAAAGGCCAGGAGTCTGTTCAAGTCTCCGGTGCTCATGGTCCCGTCCCCGTCGAGATCACCTGAAAAGACGGTAGGAGTAGAAGAGGGATAAGCGAGAGCGTCGTGATTCGTGCCTGTCAGGGCAGGGTCGAAGCCACCGATGAAGGTGTAGCCGTTGGTAATGCCTGTTACCTTCGCCGGGGTGTAGATACCGCCGGAGAAATAGAATGTGTCTCCATTGCTATAGCTGTTGATGTTTTCGTACATCGTTGCGAACGCTATCGCGTTGTCCCAGGAGGAACCGTCGCCGGTGCCGGTAGCGGCCGGGCGTACATAGTATTCTGCTGAAAAGCCCAGAAGCGGGATGGTTGATAATGCTAATGAAAGTGTAAGTTTCTTAAAATTCATAAGCTGTCAAAATTTAGGTTTAAATATAAAGGTTTATTAGTAAGACGCATTCTCTTTGAGAATCTATAGTAGGGCAGATGTTTTTTTGAGTCTGTTGTCTGCGATTACTGCAGCCTGCGGGCTTTCAGGCAGTCTGAGGTGGGTCCCCTTGAGAGCCGTTATAGCGATGATAATGTGAGGAATAGTGGCTGGGATGTTCTTTATCATCTCACGCTGATGCTCCGGAAGGCGGAATGGACGGCTGCCCTCTATGCTGCAATTAACCCACAACAATATATCGCATGTTCAGCCTTGACAAGGCCTTCTGCTAATTTAATGAAATCATTTTCCGACAAAAATCGCATTTAGTTGGAAAATATCGTTATATTTTCGTATCTTTGCCGATGTCCGGATAAAGTCGGTACTGACGACAGGGGAAATCTTTCGCCCTGACGGTCTGCGAATTCCTTTTCGGTGGGACGGAGCCCAATGCCAAACGACCATGGCAATCAAACCATCGACCTACACGCCTGCCGGGCATACGGCAACTATCGGCAAGGCAGGACACGATAAGTTTCTTGAGATTACGAAACAGATATTTTGAACAAAGAATGGGACTATTTGGCTTTTGCACGGGAATCGTTGCTATTCGCGTTTTCATCTGCCCGGGTGTCGTATTTGTTCTCAAGAGCCCACCGCAACATAAGGGAATTTCGTATCTGCGAATGTCCGATCGTGTCAATCATGCCTGTCTGATGCTCGTGTCCCTGCCGAACTTCATTCCGTGAAAAGCCGTAAGTTCTCACCGATGGCAGTAGGACCAGCTTTTCTTGGCATCGTACTTTTTGTCATTTCTAATCTGTAAATAGCTTATGAAGATAGATTTCAATCGAATGCGTGAAATAACAGTCCCGAAGATGGACGGCGGCGAGGGAGAGTGTCGTGCGCGGATGTTTGCGGACGAATGCGGAAAGATCATATACAGTGTCTTGCCTGTCGGTTCTTCCATCGGTTTGCACAGGCAGGCGACGAGCAATGATGTGAACTATGTCGTCAGTGGACATGGCAAGGCTGTCTGTGACGGCGTGGAAGAAGACTTGTTTCCGGGGAATGTGCACTATTGCCCCAAAGGTTCCGTACATAGCATTATCAACACGGGGAATGATGAACTCGTATTATTTTCTGTGGTAACGGAGATTGCCGGCAGATAGTCTTCAAATCCGACGGACCGTAATAGCGAAGGGGGATTCTTTTTCTCTTGGAGGCCTCTCGTCTGTGAGACATTTGCCACTTTCGTGCTCGACGAGTCGGAGCTGTCTACCGACTGGCTTCTACCCACCATCCTCTTGCCTGCCGGCTATAGACTGTCGTTCTACAGGCTGATTCTTGTCCTGCAAATTGCACGATGGCCGCTACCTGTGGCACGGGTGCCCCCGATGAGTCTTCCTGTCTCCTTGTTTGTGCGGAGGTGGACGGTATTGCCAGGCAGGAGGCCATGGGGTGAGATACGGATATGGTTCTTGTCAGTATGCGGGATCAAGGCATCGCCCTCTCAGGGTATATACAAGAAAAATAAGCACCGTGGCTTGCCTCGGTACACCTTTCTGTCTATAGTGTCTTTTCGGTCCGGTAAGGAGACTTACTGCTGCTTCTCTTCCTCCTGCTCGTGGTTCTGCTTGTCGATGGCCCTGATTTTCTCCTTGACCATTTCAAGCTCTTCCTTGAGCTTGCTGACCTTCTTGTTCATTTCGTCGATAAGGCTGTTGCCCTTCTTGCTTGAGGCATTCAGGAATCCGAGATTGTTCTCGTAGGTGATGATTTCGGATTTCATCTGCTCATACTGGCGCATCAGGCGGCCCCGCTCGTTGTCGATGGCGTCCTCGCCGCGCTTTGCCATGTTCTTAAGATTGCTGCGGAAGCGGTCGAGACGCTGGCGTGCGACGGAGATGTTGAGCTCTTTGTATAGGCTGTCGAGCACATCGTGGTATTCCTTGTAGATCTTGTCTTTCTCCTTGAACGGCACATGCCCGATCTGGTTATACTGGTCGACGAGTTCCTGTACCTTCTCCTGTGCATCCTCCTTGGCTTCTGTCAGCAGGGCCTTGAGCTGTGCGACGACTTCTTTCTTCTTGCTGAGGTTCTGGTGTTCCTCATTGCGCGGGCCGGCATTTGCCGCGTTGCGAGCCTCGAAGAATTTGTTGCAAGCTCCGATGAACTCGTTCCAGAGCTGGTCGCCTATCTTCTTCGGGACCATGCCGATGGTCTTCCATTCTTTCTGAAGACTGATGAGCTTCTCGGAGGTTGACTTCCAATCGGTTGAGTCTGACAGTTCTTTTGCCTTTTCCACGAGCGCCTTCTTCTTCTCCGTATTCTCGCTGAAGCGTTCTTTCATGCCCTTGAAGAACTCGGCTTTACGCCCGAAAAAGTCGTCGCAGGCAGCCCGGAAGCGTTCAAAAATCTTGACATTCATCTTCTGGGGAGCAAACCCGATGGTCTTCCATTCTGCCTGGATGGCGATGATTTCCTTGGTATGCTTTTCCCAGTCGGAAGCGTTTTTGTTTTCTTCCTGCGCTATGGCTTCCACTTTTTCACAGAGGGCAGTCTTCTTCTCAAGGTTTTCTCCTTCCTTGGCACGCAGTTGCTCGAAGTGTTGCTGATGCTTCTTGTTGATGATGGTAGACGCTGCCTTGAAACGAGCCCACACCTCTTCGCGCAGTTCTCTGGCGACAGGGCCTGTCTCGCGGTATTGCTGATGGAGCTCCTGTAGCTGGTGGAAAGCACTGATTATGTCGGGTTCCTCGGCCAGTTTCTCTGCCTCTTCGCAAAGCTTGGTCTTGATTTCCAGGTTCTTCTTGAAGTCATATTCGCGCGCTTCGCGGTTCAGGTTGAGCAGGTCATAGAACTGTTCGACATAGAGCTGATAGCTGCGCCAGAGCTCGTTGGCCTTCTCTGCGGGCACCAATTTTATTTCCTTCCACTCCTGCTGGAGGGCTTTGAACTCTTGAAAGGCCTTGTTCACTGCATCGGGAGATGTAACCATGGCCTTTATCTTCTCGATGATCTCTTCCTTGCGCTTCAGGTTTTCTTTCTTTTCCTGTTCCTGCTGCTGATAGAGCTTGGCGCGTTTTTCCTTAATGAGGCTCATCTCGGCTTTGAACTGCTCTTCGAGTTCGTCTGGGAGAACCTGATATTTTTCAGGATCGCCGCCCGCCTCGACATAGGCTTTCTGTTCCTCTTCCCGTTGGGCGAGGTGCAGTTTATAGAAGCTTGTCTTAAGGTGATCTACTTCCGTCTTCGATGGGTTTTCATTGCCGTGGGCAAGTTCTTTGGTCCGGTTGAGTATCTCTTGTTTAGTGGAATATGTCTTTTGGGCGGGCTCCTCCTTAGTTGCCTTTTCTTCGGGGGTTTCTTTTTGAGGAGCCGGAGCAGGGTTTTCCTCCTGGGCCTCTTCCTCTTTGGTCTCCGGTTCGGTTTCTACTTCTGCGGCGGGAGCTTCCTCTTTAGCCTCCGGTTCAGCCTCTTCCTCTGCGGCAGGAACTTCTTCCGCAACTTCCGGAGCAGGGTTTTCCTCCTGGGGCTCTTCCTCTTTAGCCTCCGGTTCGGTTTCTACTTCTGCGGCGGGAGCTTCCTCTTTAGCCTCCGGTTCAGCCTCTTCCTCTGCGGCAGGAACTTCTTCCGCAACTTCCGGAGCAGGGTTTTCCTCCTGGGGCTCTTCCTCTTTAGCCTCCGGTTCGGTTTCTACTTCTGCGGCGGGAGCTTCCTCTTT
>CAUULA010000108.1:0-7813 GCA_963545855.1 uncultured Prevotella sp. | reverse complement strand
GCACACGGAAATGAATATTCTAGTAATTAAATAATCTAAACCAAATATTTAGATTACTGAATACAAATAATCAATTGCAAATTAACATCTTAATATGAATAAACCTCGTCGGTTTCGTCGTTGTTTTGTTTATCTTTTTATATTTGCAGATGTATAGATATACAAAGTAAAACACAAAAGAATGTTAATGCCGAATTTTCTTCTTGCTATATATAGGTTTTTTGGAAATATTGGCAAGTTTCAGGATTCCTCCTCAAATGGATGGAAAAACGGCTCTAATTTTGGGGGTTAAAATGACTTAACCTCCTTAGAAACAAGGGGATTAAGGCAAAAAGAGAGGCTATGAGAAGTTGCGATTCTAGCTCAAAATAGAGGGAAAAACAGCATTTTTAGTGCAAAATGAAGAAAATTAGCTCCTTCATCAGGTCTCCGGGAGGAGTATTTGGGTTATCCAGACCCTTACTTTTGGCATCAATCTCTCTAAACTTATGAATGATCTGCATGGTCTTCATGCCGGAATAATTTCTCATTCCGGTCATGTAGTCGGTAGCCGCCCACCCCGATCTCAAATCCAGAAATTGGGCAACGGAATCCCGGCTGGTTTTCTGCGGGGCATAATAAGCTATCATCAGATTCTGGAAATAATTGAAGAGCAGGGGCAGGAATGCATACAGGGAACCTGCCTTCGGGTTTTTGTCAAAGTATTTGATAATCTGATTTGCCTTGTAAATATTCCTGTTCACGATGGCATTCCTCAGCTCAAACGGGTTGAAGTCCTTGCTCACCCCAATCTGTCTTTCGACGACTTCGGGAGTAACCCGCTTGTCTTCCGGCAGAGAGATCAAGACTTTGTCGAGTTCAGAAATCATCCTGCTCAGATCCGTACCGATATGATCGGCAACCATAAATGCCGCCTTCGGGTCGATGGAAGCCCCGTGCTGCTTCAGATAGCCCTCCACAAATCGGGGAAGATCGGCGTCGCGCATCTTATTGCTTTCGAACACCACTCCCACGGAAGCGGCCTTCGGAACCAACTTCTTGCGCCTGTCGATGCTGCCGTTCTTATGACAAAGGACAAGGATCGTCGACGGAACAGGGTTGTCGAAATACTTTTCAAGAGGCTCCGTGGCCTTCATGTTCTGGAATTCCTTCACGATAATCACCCGATATTGGGCCATCATGGGATAGCCCTTGGCAAGGTCGACCAGCTGTGAAGCCGACACATCCGCCCCGAAAAGAACCGTCTGATTGAAGTCGCGCTCTTCCGGTTGGAGTATATTCTCCGCCATATAGTCCGAAATCTTGTCGATATAATACGACTCCTCGCCCATTAATATATAAATAGGTGAGAATTGACGGGCCTTCAGGTCCTTCATGATGGAGTCATATGTGGCGGATGCGCTCTTTCTTTCGGCCATTGTCGAGGATTATCGATTATTTTTCCTATCTTTGTAAGGTGTATGCAAAGATAATAAAATGATTCGATTAAACCTACCTGATTTCCAAATAAAATTATCGGGCACGACGGAAAAGCCCCTCGTCTGGGATGTCCTGCGCAGGAGATATGTCGCGCTGACCCCCGAGGAATGGGTAAGGCAACACTTCGTCCATTACCTCACCGAGCACTTGGGCTACCCCTCTTCCCTGCTCGCCAACGAGGTGAGCCTACAGGTGGGCAACGGCAAGAAGCTCCGTGCCGACACCGTGCTCTATGACACAGAGCTTCATCCCCGCATGATCATAGAATACAAAGCCCCCGACATCCCGCTCACGCAGAAGGTGTTCGAGCAGGTCGGCGCATACAACCTGCTGCTGCATGTAGACTATCTCGTGGTCAGCAACGGCATGCAGAGCTACTGCTGCAAGATGGACTATGAACATCAAAAATATTTATATTTAGAAGAGATTCCAGACTATCAAAATATCCAACAACTATGACATTCAACGAATATCAGGAAGCAGCCGGCAAGACCGCCGACTACCCTCGGAAGCTGAGCATCGTCTATCCGCTCATCGGCCTTGCGGGAGAAACCGGCGAGGTGGCCGAGAAAGTGAAGAAAACCATCCGAGACAACGACGGCGTATTCGACGAGGACGAGAAGCTCGAGATTGCCAAGGAACTGGGAGATGTGCTGTGGTATCTCTCCGCCATCGCCGGAGACATGGGCTATCGGCTCGACGACATCGCACGGATCAACATCGAGAAAATACAGTCGCGCAACGGGCGCAACATGATTCACGGGAACGGCGACAATCGTTAATCTTCCTTTTCACCTGCCCGAATTTGCGAAAAAAACAGTAGATTTGCAGGCAGTTATATTTTACAGACAAAACCGGCGGAGGCTTTCCGAGCCCCCCGCATAAAGACATCAAGACATGGCAGCAGGCAAATGGATCGGCGGTTTCCTGGGATTCATCATGGGCGGAGGACCGCTCGGCGCACTGGCGGGCTTCGTGCTCGGCGCACTCTTCGACGCAGGACTCGACTCCGTAAACACCACCGACAACACCCACTCAACCGGTAATGCCCACGACGGCTATTCCCAAAACCGGCAATACACCTACCAGCAGCGCAGGGCCTACGAGGGCGAGCGCAACAGCTTCCTCTTCTCCCTGCTCGTCCTGGCCTCCTACATCATCCGTGCCGACGGCAGGATCATGCACTCCGAGATGGAGCTCGTGAGGCAGTTCCTCCGCCAGAACTTCGGCGAGACCGCCGTGAAGCAGGGCGAGCAGATCCTCCTCCGCCTCTTCGAGGAAGCAAAGAGGATGGGTCCCTACGAATACGGCGACACCATTCGCAAATGCTGCCGGCAGATGGCGGCCAACATGACCTATGAGCAACGGCTGCAGCTGCTCGACTTCCTGCTGATGACAGCCCGGGCCGACGGCCATGTCGCCACCTCGGAAATCGATGCGCTCAGGGAGGTGGCACAGCACCTCGGCCTCTCTGCGGCCGACCTCGACTCCATGCTCAACCTCGGGCAGAAAGACCTCGAGTCGGCCTACCGTGTGCTCGGCGTCGCCTCCACCGCCACCGATGCCGAGGTGAAGGACGCCTACCGGAAGATGGCCTTGCGCCATCATCCCGACCGCGTGGCCACCCTCGGGGAAGATATCAAGAGGGCGGCGGAAAAGAAATTCAAGGAGATCAACGATGCCAAGGAGCGCATCTACAAGGCCCGGGGCCTCTGACAAACCGAAAAAAACATGGAAAAAGAAAGATGCAACTGGGCGTGGAACCGCAATCCGGGGCCCTATCAGGACTATCACGACCATGTATGGGGCAATCCCCTGCACGACGACCGGCGGCACTATGAGTTTCTCCTGATGGAATGCCTGTCGTGCGGGCTCAGCTTCGAGCTGATGCTCCGCAAGCAGGAAGTTTTCCGCAAGTGTTTCTCCGACTTCGACTTCGAGCAGGTCGCACGCTTCGGAGAGCCGGACATCGAGCGCATCATGAACACCGAAGGCATGATCCGCTCCCGCCAGAAAATCGAGGCCATGATCTCAAATGCCGCCTGCTTCATCAGGGTGAGGAACGAGTTCGGCAGCTTCGACCGCTATATATGGTCGTTCACCCAAGGCAAGACGCTGGTCTACAGGTCGCACCGGAACGAGATTCCCGTTAGGAACGAGCTCTCCGACCTCGTGGCAAAAGACCTCCGGCGGCGGGGATTCAAATATGTGGGCACCGTGATTACCTATTCGCATCTCCAGGCCATCGGCATCATCAACGACCACCAGCCGTGCTGTTTCCGCTACGGCGAGATAAACCGCGCGGCCGACATCGAGTTCCGCCCGTGAGCAGGGAGGTTCCCCCTGCTTTTCTTTTAGCCGTTAAAAGGAGAGTAAAAGACCGTTAGAAGGCGGGCTTCTAACGGTTAAAAGGCGAGCTTTTAACGGCCTTTTACCCGAGCCCCGGCCAAAGGCCGATTTTCAGGGGGATTCTGCCCGCTGACCATCTGGGCTTGCCGCCCTGAAGTCCTCACCCCGAGCGTGCCGGGCGCGGAGGCTTGTCCGTGCCCCACCTATTTATATTCTATTACGCCCTCGTCGTTCACCCGGAGCTTCGGCCGCTGCTTCGGCGCGGCATCCTGCTTGGACCGGGCAGGCTTGCGGGCGGTTTTGTTAGGCTTCGGAGCCGACCTCCCCACCCCCGCACGAGCGGCCTTCGGCTTGGGAGGATAGGGCCGGAAGTCTACCACCTCCTCATAGCGGTATCCACCGAATACGGGGTCGGGCCTGCGCTGGAGCGACTTGTAGTAGATGCCAGCTTCCTCCATCGCAGTATCCGTCATTATGAGCCCTTCTTCCACCCATCGGCGATTGGTGATGCGGCCGGCCTCATCATAGACATATTCATGCCCGTGCGTCTGGCCGTTCTTATAGGTGCCGCGGACATAAATCACGGATTTCCCCGCCGGCGTGTCGGGCAGATGGTATTGCGCGAACGGCCCTTCCAGTATTCCCTTGCTGTAAGTGTAGGTGGCGTAGATGTGGCCGTATTCATCATATTCGCTGTGTACGCCCTCCTTCTGATCATCTTTGTAATCGCCCTCCTCGGATTTCCGGCCGTTGCGATAATAGGCCACCCAGTGCCCCTCACGCTTGCCGGTCTGCCTGTCGATATAGCCCGCCAGCCGCAGCCTCCCCTCCGAGTCGCGCTCCTCATATTTCTCCTGCCCGTGGCCGATGGCGGGCAGCAGGAGCATCAGGAACAGAAGCAAAGTCTTCATCGCGCCTTGATCTTATATTCCATGGGCACGCGATAGTGCCGGGTCCACTTGCCGTCTGCGAGATCGAGGCTGTAACAGTAGGTCTCACTGGGCGCATTGCGGACACCTGTCTCTGCCTTGAACCATATCTTGGCACCGTCGCGGTCGGCATAGCTCACCTCCACCCTGCCGTCAAGCGGCCGGGTCCAAAGTAAGGTGCCCTCGGTGTTGCGCAACTGGAACACGGTGGGAGCCTCTTTCGACACATTGGCATGATAGGCCAGCAGCAGATAGCGGGCGTCCTGATAGATGAGGCGGGCGTCGAAGCCCGTAAACCAGTCTGTGATGGGCCGGGTGCTGACAAGCCGCCCGTCGTCATTCCACTGCTTGGTCATGTCATAGGAGAAGTAGTCGGCATCCTGCGGGTCGCCGAGATGAAACTTGAACCGCACCTGCCAGAGGCGCAACCGTCCGCCGGCGCTGGTGTTTTCGCTGATGTTCACACGCTGCAGCTTATAGTAGGTGCTGTCGCGCAGCTCGCCGTTGAGCTCGGCCGGCGGCAGACGGCGCGCATAGTCGAAGGCCTCCTTGGTGTAAAGCCTGCCGGTGGCGGGGAAGTAATAGTAGGCCTCCGCCATGTTGTTGCTCACCATGAAGCCCTCACCCGCGTCCTTGCTGATAAATTTTGCCAGCGAGAGTCCGGTGCTCATGGCCGGCTTTTTCTCAAAGAGCGTCTCCGATACATCCTTCACGCTCCGCGTCTTCGGGTCTATCTCATAGATAAAACGATCCGGCACCACCAAATACCAGCGGCCTGCCTGATGGAAATAGCGTATCTCGCTCTGCGAGAACGAGAACATGGCAAACTTCTCCGCCTCCTCTTCAGATACGAGCAGACCCTCTGACAGGACCTTGCCTGAGAGCGCATTGCGGAATCCGTAATAGTAGCCGTCGGTGTATTTCGACTCGTCCTCGTTATATCCCACCCTGTAGCTGCGATCCACGAGGTAGAAGAAACACATCCTGCCATCGACCTTCATGGGAAAGAGATATCCCGTCTCCTCGCGCACCGACACGGAATCCTCACCCATGCTGTTGGCTTTGTGAGAGGTGGAGAGCATCGTCGTGCCCACGATGAGGATGATGAACACGAAGGGGATGATGAAGGCAAGGACGCCCGCCTTTGCCACTTTGCCCAGACCTTGAGCTGTGTCCGTGGAGCTGCCGAAGTCGAAACGATGGTTCACATTGATGTTGATGTCATCGTCATCAAGGAAGAATTCCGTGCCGCAGTGCTTGCAGAGAAAGCGCTTTTCGTCTATCCGGGTGTGCTTCTCGCTGCCGCACTGCGGGCATTTCACTGCTTTTATCTTTGTCGCCATGGCCTGTCCGCAGTTATGAATGCTTGGAATAGTGGATGGCGAGATAAGCCATCACAGCCTGTATGGCGGTAAGGGAAATCAGCCCGATGAGCCACCAGTTGTCAGTCCAGCGCCCCGGGGCAAGAAAACCGCTGAGGAATTCCAGCGTTCCGATTCCCAGAAAGCAAAGGCTCAGGCTAAGCCTGTGGGTGCTCTCTGCCCCGAAAGCAAAAAGCAGCCACACCAGAAAGGCGTTGATGACGATGGCCATGCTCGTGAAAAGCAGGTTTATCGGCGCATAAGCCGTGATAAGCAATCCGGCAAGCAGGTTCACCGTGAGCGCGGCAGCGGCCGGTACAATCAGTCTTTTCATAATTGTGCGAGTATTTCTTCTTTCTTCCTGTCGTATTCTTCCTGCGTGATAAGCTGGTCGTCGAGCAGACTCTTCAGCCGGCGCAGACGCTGTGCGGAGTCCCCATTGCCGGCCTCCGGGACAGAGGTATTGACCTCCGGGGCAGAGGCATTGGCCTGCGGGGAGAAGATATCCTTGGCCAGCTGCACGCCCGCCCCCACTTGCAGTCCGGCTCCGGCCAGACCGCCCTCATTGCGTGCGGCATCGCGCATGGCAGCCAGTTTCTGCACGCCGGTGTAGTCTAAGCCCACCTCGGCAGCGGCCCGTTGCTCTGTCGTCATGTCCGCAATCTTGCCGATACGCTCCATCGTGCCTTCATCGAAGGTTACGGAGTCTACACGGAAATCAGTCAGCGTAAGCCCCAGCCGCAGCAGTTCCTCGGCAGTCTTTTCCTTCAGGTCGGCCGAGAGCTCCATCAGATGGCAGTCCACCTCTCGGTAGGGATAGGCCTTGGAAGCAAGGAAAGCGGTAAGGGGAGCCACGATACGCGAGGACACGAGTTCCTGCACATCGGCGGCACGGTAATCGCTCACGGTGCCGAGCAGGGTGGTGAACATCCTTTCGGCATCGGCTATCCTCACCGAGAAGTTGCCACAGGCACCGAGCGTTATAGGCAGTTGATAGTCGGGCTCCATATATTTCACGGGCGAGGCGGTGCCCCAGAGCACATTCACAAACTCCGCCGTACGGAAGAAGTAGAAGCGCATCTTATGCTCGCTCTCCATCTGCTGCGCCAGATTGAGCAGCGTGGTGATGAAAGGATGGTTGTCGGTCTTCATCTCATAGATGCCTGACTCGGTCAGCGTGGCCATCACCTTGCCGTCGTAAACCACCAGACAGCCCTGTCCCGGAGCCACGATGAGCTTGCTGGCGTTCTTGATTTCGTCCGTCGTCGTTTCCATCCGATGAAAGAGAATGGCGGTGTCCTGCTCCTTCCATTCGATGACCGTGCGTAATTGTCGCTTGAAAAAGTTCTTTAATTCCATAGCCTTTAATCTGAATATCACCGGAAATTCTGTCCCCCGGCTTCGTTTTACAACCCTGCAAAGGTAGAAAATAATTTTGAAAAGAGATACTGTCAAAACTAAAAAATACGCTTTTCCGCGTCTGCTCCGCCGGTCAGACGCCATTCAATATAGCAGCCCGGGCATCCACAGAGATACGAATAACTTTTAGAAAAGCGAGTAATATACAGAAAATAACTTCTGGAAAAGTCATTTTTGCCTATGATGGGAAACGACGGGCAGCAGGAGCAGCGATCTTTACCTATTATATAATCTGTCTCTTATACACATCTGACGCTGCCGACGACTAGTCGAGTG
>CAUULA010000107.1:0-7832 GCA_963545855.1 uncultured Prevotella sp. | reverse complement strand
GCCGCACCATCATGTACTACCTGTCTCTCTCTATGTAAGAATGCCAAAGAACGATGTCATAGCGCTGCCAAGTATTCTATACTCGAAAGCGGATGCAAAAGTAAATAGATTTTTTATATCCTCCAAATATTTTGGGGATTATTTTTTGTTTTCCTGCAATTTTCAGCCGTCTCTTGATTAATATCAAGTATGAAAAACATCTATACCTTATTATATATAAATATTTGCCCATCCGCTTAAATGATAAGCCAACAGGCAAGAAGAGAATGATGAAAACTATGAATATTCACGACAAAACACTTTACAAGAGGGCTTGTTCTTCGAACGCCAAGGCATCCGGACGCAAAAACGGCCTCAAAATCACGATCACGACAATCAGCTGACAATCAGGAAATTCCGCCAGAGAGCGATTTTTTCGAGGAGCAGAAAGAGTTAAAAAGCCATGCATCGGGGAGCAAAACAGCAACAAAAAGCGGACTTTTATGCAGCAGACAACGGCTAAAAGATGCATAAAAGGCCGTTAACAGAAAGGCAAACAGCCGTTACTTACAGAACAAAAGGCCGCCTCCGACAAAACCAACTGCCGTTTTGGGCATTTCCAGATGCCGCCTTTGAGACATCTCGACCAAATCTTTTGCTGGAATGCAAAGTTACAGGCATACATTTTTTATACATTTTTCTTTACAGAAAAGGCAAGACATAGCTATCTTCGGGGTGTCTTTAGGATTTTCACTTCACGGATACGAGGATGCTTTCCTGCCGGAATTTGAAGAGATTGTCCACAAGTCTGCCCTCCCGGCGATTCATAGAATAGGTCTTCTGCGATCCTTTTTTGATTGCGGGAACAGAGAAAATGATAGCCGTACTGTCTGCATTATAGGCGTAGGCAATTGGAAGATTCTTCTCGTTGAGGAGGACAAGCAAATCAGATTTCTCTGTTTGAAGATGCCCCATTACCTCTTCTAACGACACAACCACCTCTGCGTTTACGAGATCTTTTACCCCTGTATTCCGAATGAGAATATTCACCGAGTTCGTATTAGTGCAAGAAGTTGCAACAAATAAGAAGCTTGGGAAAAAAAGATTTCTTAGTTTCATATTTCCTGAATATCTTTAATTCCAGCCTGCGACAAACACACCTTATAACGACGGTATTCGCGCTGTTCATCGTAGATACACTGGATGACGAAATTGATATAATACACTTTATCTCCTGAAGTCTTAATCAATCCGCCTCCATTCTCATTTACATAGAGTGGCACCTGCGGATTGTCCATCTTACGCATAAACTCAGAGAGATTATAACGAATAATTTCATTGATACCTGCAAGCGGATATTCTGAAAGCCGGGCCACCTCCTTAGGTTTGAGGCGCACCTTCTTGCGATATTGCATTATTTGTTCATCCACCCCTTTTCCCAACACCAAAGGCGATTTGCGTGCTCTTTTCTCCTGTACATGCCTGGAGATCTTCTGTGAAGAAACGAAGTCAAAACCCTCCTTGCACCAACCCAACTTGCGATTGTTCACCCGTATATGGATGATATAATCATAGAATCGGCTGCCCAAACGATTGGCAAAATAGTTGCGGATGAGATCCTTTATGCGGTCTTTAAACATGTAACTAATGACCAGCGCAATGAAGAATGGCAGGGTGAAATTACCATATGTCTGTTGAAAAGCGAAGGAAACAACCGTGGCAAAAATCATGGAAACTCCTGCTGCAAAACTGAATGCCACCTGTTCAAGCAAAACTGTATTGCGGCGTTTGTGAACCGGCAGGTATAGATTGCTTTCCAGATACTTCTTCAACTGTCCTGCACGATATACAAACTTACGATTGTGATCCTCACTCTCCTTTCTTACTCTCAGGAACCCCCTTTCTTTGCGATAGTCATCCTCCCTCTTGAGCAGACCGTTGATGCGGTTTTCAAACTCGTCCGTCCACTCAAAATCAGATGCCTTCAACCATTCCATCAATCGGGAAACATGTTGCTCCACCACATTTGAGATAAACTCATCGCCAAAATCAAACGGTTCCGCAATTGTCCCTTTGCCATTCACTTCGCCAAACATTATGCAAACCGAACGGTAAAGTTGTAACACCTTATATATATTAATAATATATTGGTCGGCCAATTCTGCCTTTTCAGTCTCATTCTGAGCATTAGCAATCTCCATATATCCGTCGCGAATACTACTTTTCACAATCGAGGCATACATCTTGATCTCCGTCTCATAAGCCTTCCGAGTCTTCTCGGAAAGATTTTCAACCACATTATAACATGCTTGACGAAGTCGTTTGTAAGGCAAGATGTAATCATTCGTAAGTTCTGCCAGGCGATAAGAAGGCGTGATGAAACGCAGATAAGAACGCGTATCACGATAAAAACTATCTTTGGAATAAGTATAGCGATTCACATCCAGCGTCTCTGGAATATATGTCCAAGTATTCATCTGAAATTCGTTGGTAGGCTTGTTACCCTCAGCAACAAACCCCACCTTGAACTCCAGTGAGAACCGATCGTGTATCTTTGAATTAATTTCTATCATAGTCGTTCACATTTTAAACGCCAAAAACTCCTGATGTATAGCCCAACCAGCGAAGAACCGTCTCACCCCAAAGGATGATTACCAGCCAGCTGATGAACATCATCGTGATACCAAACTTGAAGGTATCACTATAACTATACTGATTAGTGGTATAGAGCAAAGCAGCTGGCTTACTGTTGAAAGGCAATACATAAACATGTCCTACGAGCATAGCCACAGGGAAAGCCAGACTCATAATCGGGTAGCCATTCTTCTGTGCAACACCAATGGCAATAGGTACAAAAATGAGTGTAAGCATGGTTTTTGACTCAAATATCAAAGCAAAGACAAGCATTCCAGCCGTAAGCAGAAGGTAAAGTATCCAGAAAGGAGTGGTCTGAGTGATTCCCAGACTACTAAACAAGGCATCAACCATCGTACCAGGAAGGCCTGTTGCATCAAACCCTGCACCCAAAGTATAAGCACCTGCAGAGAACAGCAAGAGATGCCAAGGGATGTCCACATCATTCCATTTTACCACACCTATTCCAGGAAGCAAAGCTGCCACAGCACCCATGAAGGCTACTGCCGTCTGGTTGATTCCATGCTGTTTATCAGTTGCCCACAGGATCAGCACAATCAAGAAGATGGCAATCGCCTTATATTCCTCAGGCTTGATCTTACCCAACTTGTTCAACTCTTCGCGCAAACGATCCATTCCGCCACTGATCTGAGGTATATCCTCTCCCCTTTTCAGTGGGAAGAAAATCCTGGAACCCACAAACCAAGCAATGAAAATGAGCAATACACTCATTGGAAAAGCAGCCTTAAACCAGTCCTGATAACTGAAAGAACCAATGCCCATTGCACCTGCAATCAGCGACCCTGCCAGCAAAGTAGCGCCTGATCCTGTCAGGAAGGCATTTGCTCCAAGGTTGATTTGGAAGAGATTTTGCAGAATCAAGTTTCGGCCAAAGTTGTTGCGATGCTCACCACCAGTTGCCCCGTAAATAGCTGCTATCACCATAAAGATTGGCAAAAGGATGGCAGCTTTAGCCGTTGTAGCAGAGATAAATGCAGAAAGCACAAGGTTGATAACGATAAAACTGATCATCACACCACTCGCTTTCTTACCGAATTTGAGTACAAACCACAGCGCGAATCGCTTTGCCACCTGTGTTTTCACCAGCATGCTTGCCAATATAAACGACAGGATATTCAGCCACATCACCGGATGCCCCAACTGTGCGTAGGCTGTTTTGTCGGTAGTTACACCTGTCAAGACTATCGACAGAATGACCAATAGGGATGTCAAATAATTCGGAATTGCCTCTGTGATCCATAGGATAATTGCTGCCACGAAGATAGCCATCATGGCATAATTGATGCGCAAGAACTTGGCATGAGTAGCAACTTCCGACTTCTGTGCGAGTATCTCTTTTGTTGGTTGCACCTTCTCGCTTTCTGCAGCTTGCTCTATTTCCTTTGCTGTCGCTTTGTTCAACTGGCCATAGCGTTGCATAGCAGACTCTGTCAGAGTTGTGGTCTCTGTATTTGTGTCAATACGATCAATGAACGGCATGTCTACACACCAGTATAACAATACGAAAACTATAATCGCCAAAGGGCCACCTATCTTCTGCAGGAACCGTTCAAAACCGGATTTCCGCATTTTAGGCAACTTCTCTACACGATAGTTGTTCATGTCTAATGGATCGTAAGGCTTAGTGGGTTTTGTTTCTTCTGCCATGATACTATGCTTTAGATTCCTAAGAAAGAGGGCATAAGCCGGAGCTTCCCGGCTTCCCCTCTCCTCAAAGGATTAGTATAAACTTGGATTACCAGTTCTTATAAGGATTCTTCATCAGCATTGAATTGTAGTAACGCTTGTCGCCAGTTACTTCCTCGCCCAACCATTCTGGACGCTCGAAAGCTGTATTTTCGTCAGGAAGCTCTATTTCCGCAACTGTCAGGCCTTCATTTTCGCCATAGAATTCGTCTACCTCAAAGGTGAATTCACCAGCTTTTACAAGATAGCGAGTCTTGTCGATAATACCTGGCTCGCAGAGTTTGAGAAGATCCCGGGTCTCAGCTACAAGTATCTCTTTCTCCCACTCAAAACGACTTGCGCCACTCTCATTCCCTATCCCTTTGATTGTGATAAAACCTTTTTCGCCTTTCACCCTTACGCGGACAGTGCGCTCAGGAACAGAACAGAGATAACCCTGTGTAATGCGGGTGGCCTTAAAAGCTTCGCCCTTGAAGTTTCCTTTCACCAGAAACTTTCTTTCTATTTCTTGTGCCATAATTGTAATTTATGAATTAGTTTGCCAAAGGCTTGTTGATCATACCGATCACACGCTTGATTGCCTGCAGATAGTTGATATTCTCTACGCCTTCCAAACCGCAGTCCTTGATAGTCTTCTTGATATCTTCAATCTCTGTAGACTCAGAATTAATGGTCCTAACCAAAGCGCCGTTGATGTAAACATCACCCGTCTCGCAGATGGTGTCATTCACCATATAACCAAAACGAACCTTTTCCACCGTTACCGCCTGAAGGTCAGGATGCCCGTCGATCATCTGAAGGAACTCCTCGAGCGTATAGCTGTCCTTTGTCAGTTCAGGACAACCCTCAACCTTAAATGCCGGGAACACCTCGTCTTTGAGCATCTGGGCAGAGAGGGGGAACTCACCCTTCATCAGGGGATTCCACTGTTCCAGGCCGTCGACAGCCTGTACGAAAGTCTTGATATCCATCTTCCCATTGCGGATTTTGGTATTGTTGACATCGTTTGTACGGCTTACGATGTAGGTCTCTGTACTGTGGCGTTCCCAGACTTTCTCCGGGACTGGGGCACTCAAGCGTGCCATTCTCTTGGCCGCATCACAAAAGCAGCGGCCAAAACTACGGAATTCAAAGCGAGGCTTTGAGATCTCGCCGATTTTTAATTCTTCTTTTGCCATTTCTTATTAAATGTTTATAAAGTTGTTGTATTACTGTACTACTGTATTGTCGACCGTTCCCGTTGACCGATTCTTTTCGCCGCAGGTAGGATCCGTAATCATAAACTTACCTGTACCATCTGGGCAACGAGACCAAGATCCCTTCACACTGGTCAGGGAGGTAGCCCCCCATGCCGCACCTTTCTCACCACGCTGGAAGACATCAAGTTTTTTGCCATTAGGATCAAACAATTCTACCAAAACAGACTTCTTTGCAGAGAAACCGCTTGAGAAACCGCGCGCAGTAGTGCCCTTAGCGCCTATAATGGCGAAACAACTGTGTGGCATGACTATCTCACCTTCAATACCCGTCCATGTAAGTTCTTCATCCTTGTTCAGGGTTACGCCCTTCAACTTGACCGGGGCATCACCATTGTTGTAGAGCTCGATGAACTTACCCGCATCTTCAGCAGCTGCACCATAAAGCTCATTAATCACAAGTTTAGAATAATCAGACGGCTTATCGCCAACTGTATAATCCTTTTCTACTACCGTGGTATAGCCAGCCTCATTCAGAACAGTTACTTTATAGCTTACCTTCGTCCCGTCTGGCTGGGCAGGAATCACACCTGTATAAGTACCATTGCTTCCTGACATCTCTACTGTCTGTGCACCTGCACCGGTCGTATATTCGAGGGTAACCTTTGTGGGGACCTGCAAACCTTCCACTTTTGCTGTTACCGTAACATCATCAAAAGATGTGGGAGCCTCTGGATTAATAGCTATCGACTTAATCGTTGATGGTCCTTCATACATCTTGTCTTCCACGCAACCCGCCATGAGAAGAACTGCTATCAGCATTAATAAATATTTTATAGTCTTCATAATCTGTTTCATTTAATAATCAGCAATTAGAAATCAATCTCACAACGAACACCAAGCATGTGATAGCTTACGCCACCCTTGCCCTTGGCTTCTACCGCCTTGGTGTAATCCGTAGTAGGAACACCGGCTGCATCATGGCCGATCAGCAACTTGCCCTTACCATTTGCAAAGCGGTCATCATTAGAATACTGATAGTTGAGAACAAACTTCACATTATTATTCACATAGAAATTCAAACCAACAGTAAAGTTCTCGCCTGCACCACCAAAAATGTCCTTATCATTCAGAGTCAGATAATCATAGCGCAACAACAACTCAAGGTCCCCCCACTTGCGACCGCGAGAAGGCTGTGTAAACTCACCTTCAGCAACATTAAAACGCTGTTTGCCGCCAAAGAGCATGGTTCCTGCCTGGAAATACCAACCATTGAAGTTATAAGGAGTCTTGATAGTTGATACATGACAGCCAATCCATTCGGACTGGAAGCGCGCCGGACCATAGTATCCTGCGACCTCCGCGCCATAATACCACTCATGGTCTACGCCAGGAATCACATCCGTATCCAGATACTTCTTACGGTTGATGCTGGTCGCATTTCTTGTACTGTATCTTACGCCACCATATTCTGCCGCCTCCACATCAGTCTTAGGTGTGCGATAAGAAGCTTTGGCACCGAGATAACATCCCATGCTGCGATTGGCCGTATAAGGCATCCATCCCATCTTTCCCGTGAACGAATAGCCCTGGTCATAACCCTTGCCCTTGTTATTGTCCTGCACATAAGTGAGTTCCTCTTCACCTGCTATTGTCTGGAAGAACATACCCAATGACGCACGGAAATGGTCGCGCAAATACTCACCCTGAATACCCAGATGACGGGAAGGGGCAAACACCTTGGTCACCAATGGGCGCTCCATGAATGCGAGGTAACGGGAACTGGTGGTTTCCTCCATGGAGAAGTCCTCCTTGAAGTTACCAACCTTGAAGGCCATATTCTTAATTCCGTCAAACTCGATGATGGCATCCTTCAGTTCAAACTTACCGTCCGCGAAGTCTACATCTACCTCGCCATACCAGTCTTTGGTTATCTGAGCTTTCATGGCAAAACGCACACGACGCAAAGAAACGCCATTGCCAATAGCATCATAATCGCTGTTCTTGCCAAAAAAAGTGGCTCCGTCAACCTGTACACGATTGTCGAACCAAACTTTGTAATCTTGTTTTTTTGACTCAAAGACCAAGACATTGTTCCTTGCTTCGGTGTGAAGCTCTTTTCGATCCACTGCTACGCCATACTGATTATAGCGTATAGAATCATTTTCCTGGGCACAGACTGAAGTCGCGGTCAGCAACAGCCCTGAAAATAAAATGGTTAACCTTCTCATAAATCTAAAGTTTTAATACATTATTTAGGCTATAATAATTGTAAGCTGTCTCTTATACACATCTCGAGCCCACGAGACTCGACGT
>CAUULA010000106.1:0-7987 GCA_963545855.1 uncultured Prevotella sp. | reverse complement strand
ATATAACTGACAAAAAAACAAGTCTCAGAACTCCGCAAAAGTCGAAAACTTTTTAAAAACGACAAGTTTTTTAACGGGTGCAAATATAGCAATTATAATAAAAGGAAGCAAACATACAAATGTATATTTAACAATCTTTATGCAAAGTGCGGTAAATTCGTGGAGATTAGATTGATTAGAATCAAGCCGCCAAAGACAGGAAAGCGGAAGAGCTCCTATAGACTACACGAGGCGGAAAAGCATCTCGCCTGACACAGCCTTACGGCAGCCGAACCGGCAGTCTGCGCCTTGAGGATAGGTTACAAGCAGCGTGTAATGGTGTTACAAACGGTGTGTAATCCCATTACAAGCAGCGTGTAACACACCTCCTTGCCATATCAGGGATTCCCCACAAGACCCATTTCTCCGGCTTTCTGCAGCAAAAGCCGCATCAAAGGCTCGCGTTCGTTGGGCACTTTGTTGTCGAGCACCGCGTCCTTGAGGCACTGCTTCAGTATCCCGACTTCCCTCGAAGGCCGCAGATGAAACATCTCCATGATCTCATTTCCATCTATACAGGGCTGCAGGAGACGCTTGTAATCTTTCTTCTCAAGTTCCTTCAACTTGGCGCGAACCATCTTGAAGTTATTTATGAAACGCTGTTTTCGCACCTCGTTCTTCGAGGTGATGTCAGCCTCGCACAGCATCATCAGGTCGTCGATGTCGTCGCCGGCATCATTCATGAGCCTGCGCACGGCGCTGTCCGTTACCTCCTCGTCGGATATGGCGATAGGACGCATGTGCAGGTCTACGAGCTTCTGCACATATTTCATCTTGCTGTCCATGGGCAGTTTGAGGCGGCGGAATATCTGTGGAATCATCTTCGCCCCGATGAAATTATGGTTATGGAAGGTCCATCCGGCAATGGGATCCCAGCGTTTAGACTTCGGCTTGCCGATGTCATGGAACATAGCCGCCCAGCGAAGCCAGAGATTATCGGAATGAGCAGCCACATTGTCCACCACCTCCAGCGTATGGTAAAAATTGTTTTTATGCCCTCGGCCGTTCTTTTTCTCCACCAAGTCGAGGGCAGAGAGCTCTGGTATGATGAGCTGAAGGAGCCCGGAGCGATGCAAGTCTACAAACCCCTTGCTGGGCTTGCGACAGGATATAATCTTGTTCAGCTCGCCAGCTATTCGCTCTCCACTGACAATCTTGATTCTTTCAGCATTGCGCGAGAGGGCATCGAAGGTCTCGTCGGCGATGAAGAAGTTCAGCTGCGCGGCGAACCTGATGCAGCGGAGCATGCGCAGAGGGTCGTCGGAGAAAGTAATGTCGGGGTCGAGCGGCGTGCGGATAATACCGTCTTCCAGATCGTAGACACCGTCGAAAGGATCCACAAGCTCACCGAAACGGTCGGCATTCAGGCACACCGCAAGGGCATTGATAGTAAAGTCGCGGCGGTTCTGGTCGTCCTCCAGCGTCCCGTCTTCCACATGGGGCTTACGGCTGTCGTGGCTGTAGCTTTCTTTTCGGGCACCCACGAATTCCACCTCCAGATCCCTGAACTTCACCTGTGCGGTGCCGAAATTCCGGAAGACGGAGAGGTGGGCTTTCCTCCCGAGCATCTTCTTCAGCTCGTCGGCCAGCTCTATCCCGCTGCCCACCACCACCACATCGATGTCGCCGGAGGGTCTCTCGAGGAACAGATCCCTCACATATCCTCCTACGACATAGCACTCCACATGGAGCTTATCGGCAGCCTGACTAATCTTGTGGAATATATCCTGATCGAGCAATTGTGCCAGTTCGGCATCTGAAAGATTTCTCATTATTGTCGGGAGTTTGGCCGCAAAGTTACTCATTTTTCCCGAGAATCAGAAAGCGGGGATTGATATTTTGAGCGAGAAAGATGTTTTCACGAGTTTTTTTTCGTAATTTTGCAATCCATATGAGACAACTATTTTTCACGCTGCTACTGGCAAGCCTGCTCGTGGCTTGCAGGCAATCGGAAGACGAGAAGGCACAGCCTCTCATGCAGGAAATCGAGCATCTCTATGCAGACGGCAACTATCAGGCCGCCCTCGACTCGATCCGGAAGTTGAGAACCAGCTTCCCGAAAGCCGTGGAAAGCCGCCGGAAATCCCTCAAGCTATGGCAGGAAGCCTCGCTGAAACTCGCCCAGCAGGACATTGCCCGCACCGACTCTGCCCTGCAGGCGGTAACCGCCCTGTATAATCAGGCCAAGACCCTCCGTGAGCGCAACTTCATCGGCATCAGGAAAGATTCGCTGCAAATACGCTACGACGCGCTCTGCGGCACGGTGAGGGTCATCCATCGCCGTCAGCAGGAGGCTACGAAAAAAGAGCCAAAAGAATAGTCTGCACGACGAGACGGCAATTCCCTCCAAGTCTCAGGATTGCTCCTGAGAGGTCGGGGGAGTGTTTCCCATATTAAAAAAAGTGGGAAAAAAGGATGAAAAAATCCAAATATTCGGGTGGAGAGATTCGTTTCTCACATATTTTATATAACTTTGCAATGATTATGGCAAACGAGAAAACAGACCTGGAATTTAAGAGTGTGATGCAGGAATGCCGGTCGCTCTTCGAGAAAAAGCTTCACGACTACGGGGCTTCGTGGCGCATCCTGCGCCCCTCGTCGCTCACCGACCAGCTCTTCATCAAGGCCAAGCGCATCCGTTCGCTCGAACTCAAGAAAGAGTCGCTGGTAGGAGAAGGCATCCGGCCGGAGTTCATCGCCCTCATCAACTACGGCATCGTGGGGCTCATCCAACTGGAGAATGGCTTTGTCGACACCGTGGACATGACCCCCGAAAAAGCCCTGGCGCTCTACGACCGGCATGCCCGGGAAGCCTACGCCCTCATGCAAAAGAAGAACCACGACTACGGAGAAGCATGGCGCGACATGCGGGTAAGCTCGTATACCGACTTCATCCTCACGAAGATAGAGCGCGTGAAGGAGATAGAAACCCTGCAGGGGCAGACCCTCGTGAGCGAGGGCGTCGACGCCAACTATATGGACATCATCAACTATTCGGTGTTCGGAGCCATCAAGCTGAAGGAGAGTGAATAGGCTGAAGACGATACTTACCAACGCGTGCCGACTGGTGCTTGCCCTGACCTTCATCTTCTCGGGATATGTAAAGGCCATCGACCCGCTGGGCACACAATATAAGATTCAGGACTATCTCGAAGCCGTGGGGCTTGCGGGAGTATTCCCCGACTGGGCGACCCTCGGCATATCGGTGCTTCTGGCGGCCTTGGAATTCAGCCTGGGCATATTCGTGCTCTTCAACATCCGCCGCCGTGCCACCTCCAGGGTGATGCTCGCCTTCATGCTCGTCATGACCCTGATAACGGCCTGGCTCGCCATCTGGAACCCCGTGGAAGACTGCGGCTGTTTCGGCGACGCCATTAAACTCACCAACACAGAGACTCTCCTGAAGAACCTCGTGCTCCTGGCCTGCGCCGCCGTGATATTCACATGGCCGTTGCGCATGGTGAGATTTATCTCTGAAAGCAACCAATGGATCGTCATCAACTTCACGATACTCTACATCCTGCTGTCGAGCGTCTACAGCCTCTACAAGCTGCCGCGATTCGATTTCCGCCCCTACCACATCGGGGCGAACATCAGGCAGGGGATGGAAATCCCCCAAGGAGCGGCATCGCCACGGTTTGAGACGACTTTCCTGATGAGAAAAGGCGGAGAGACAAGGGAGTTTACGCTCGAAAACTACCCTGATTCCACTTGGGAATTCATAGATTCCAAGACCGTGCAAACGGCAGAAGGCTACACGCCGCCCATCCACGACTTTTCCATTCAGGAATATCAGAGCGGAAAGGATATCACCCGGAAAGTGCTCAACGACAAGGGATATGCTTTCCTGCTCATATCACCCCATCTGGAAAATGCCGACGACACTAACTTCGGCGACATCGACCAGCTCTATGAATACGCGCAGGAACAAGGTATTCCGTTCTACTGCCTGACGGCAAGCGACGAGGATGCCATGCAGCGGTGGACAGACCTGACAGGAGCCGAATACCCTTTCTGTATCACGGACGAAACCACGCTGAAGACCATCATACGAAGCAATCCGGGACTGGTGTTGCTGAAAGACGGAACCGTCATCAACAAGTGGAGCCACAACTTCCTGCCAAAGAGCAGCCAACTGACCGCTCCGCTCCGGCAGTCGAGCATCGGACAGATGCCCCGGGACGCCGTCGCCGAAAAGATTGCCAAGGTGCTCCTATGGTTTGTCCTGCCACTTTTGCTGCTGACATTTGCCGACCGCATGTGGGCTTGGAGCAAGTGGATACGCAAGAGGCAAGAGAAACTGAAACATGATATATCAACTTTAACAAAAGAAAAAAATGAGAAAGAAGATTGTAGCCGGTAACTGGAAGATGAACAAAAACCTCCAGGAAGGCGTCGCTCTGGCAAAAGAGCTTACGGAAGTAGTTAAGAATCCCAACTGCGGAGTCATCATCTGCACGCCCTTCATCCATCTCGCCAGTGTGGCAGACATCGTGAAAGGCAGCCCCATCGAGCTGGGTGCGGAGAACTGCGCGGATAAGGCAAGCGGTGCTTATACGGGTGAAGTATCTGCGGAAATGGTGAAGTCTACAGGTGCGGAGTATGTCATCCTCGGTCATTCAGAGCGCCGCGAGTATTACAAAGAGACCCCGGCCGTCCTCAAGGAGAAAGTGGAACTGGCACTGGCAAACGGCCTGAAGGTCATCTTCTGCATCGGAGAGTCGCTCGCGCAGCGTGAAGCCAACGAGCAGAATGCCGTGGTAAAGGTAGAGCTTGAGGGCTCGGTGTTCCACCTCACGGCAGAGCAATGGAAGAACATCGTGATTGCCTACGAGCCCATCTGGGCCATCGGTACCGGCAAGACGGCAACTGCCGAGCAGGCAGAGGAAATCCACGCCTACATCCGCTCTTGCGTAGCAGAAGTGTATGGAGCTGAAGTTGCCGACGACACGACTATCCTCTACGGAGGTAGCTGCAAGGCAAGCAATGCTCCCGAACTGTTCTCAAAGCCCGACATCGACGGCGGCTTGATTGGCGGTGCCTCGCTGAAAGCAGCCGACTTCAAGGGCATCATTGATGCCTGGAACAAATAAAGCAACATCAAGAGCCCGCTGCCTCCCATGCTAAAAAGGGATGCACGGGCTCATTTTCTCAACTACGATAAGATGAAACATTTCGTCATATTATTAATATGTATCGTATGCTCAGCGGCTGCCGCCGACGCACAGACCTATCTTGACCATCTCCGACAGAAGAACAAGGGACAGGGAACTGTAACGGTTATCCAGAGCAAGGAGATCGACGAATTAGTGAATGGCAGCCGGAGGAAAGTGAATCAGGATGTAAAGACCGGCGAAAAGCCGGACATAAAGAAAACAGAGGAACCCCCGACTGTCGCAACAGACAAGAAAGAGGAGCCCAAAGAGGAAAACCATACGACGGAAAAGCCCCACGAAAAGGACACTCCCACTCCTCCCGGAAAGATAGAGGGGAAAGAGGGCGAGGCGGAACTTGCCGCCATCGACATGCGCAAAAAGGTGATGCGCAAGAGCTATAAGGTTACCGGATACAGGGTGCAAGCCTTCGCCGGAGGCAACACCCGTGCCGACCGCCAGATGGCTGAAAGCATCCGAACCGCCATCAAGACGAAGTTCCCCGACCAGCCCGTATATGTACATTTCTATTCTCCCAGATGGATATGCCGCGTAGGAAACTACCGCAGTTACGAGCAAGCCAGCTGGATGCTGATGGAAATCCAGAAGATGGGATACAAAGCGGCCACCATCGTCAAGGGCAAGATTACCGTTCAATATTAATTATGAATCCAGAAACAGAACAGTGCGAGGAAGTCGAAAAACTCGCTGCCCACTATAAAGAAATCATCCGCCTGCTCGGAGAAGATGTCGACCGTGAAGGACTGGAGAAAACTCCCATGCGAGTGGCAAAGGCCATGAAGATTCTCACCCATGGCTATACGCAAGACCCCAAGAAGGTTCTCACCGACGCGCTCTTTAAGGAAGAGTACAGCCAGATGGTCATCGTGAAAGACATAGACTTCTTCTCCATGTGCGAACACCACATGTTGCCATTCTATGGAAAGGCACATGTTGCCTATATTCCCAATGGATACATCACGGGGTTGAGCAAGGTTGTCCGGGTTGTCGACATCTTCAGCCACCGGCTTCAGGTACAGGAGCGGATGACGCAGCAAATCAAGGACTGCATCCAAGAGACCCTGAAGCCTCTCGGGGTGATGGTGGTCATCGAGGCAAAGCACATGTGCATGCAGATGCGCGGCGTGGAGAAGCAGAACTCCATCACGACAACGAGCGACTTCAGCGGTGCCTTTAATCAGGCCAAGACCCGCGAGGAGTTCATGAACTTGCTGCGGGGAGAGTCCAAGAGAATCTAAGGAAAGCCACCGCGGGAGAATGTCTAATGATATAAAAAAATAAGATATGAAGTTCATTTCATGGAATGTAAACGGCTTGCGGGCCTGTGTGGGAAAAGGATTTAAGGAGAGTTTCGAAGCCTTGGACGCAGATTTCTTCTGCCTTCAGGAAACCAAGATGCAAGCCGGACAGCTCGACCTGCAGTTCCCCGGATACGAGTCTTATTGGAACTATGCCGACAAGAAAGGCTATTCCGGCACTGCCATCTACACCCGCCACAAGCCCCTGGGCGTAACCTGCGGCATCGGTATCGACCAGCACGACCACGAGGGACGCGTCATCACACTGGAGATGCCCGAGTTCTATTTAGTTACGGTCTACACACCCAACTCTCAGGACGAGTTGCGCCGACTGGACTACCGCATGCAATGGGAGACCGACTTCCAGAACTTTCTCCACAAACTGGACGAGAAAAAGCCGGTGATTGTCTGCGGAGACATGAATGTAGCTCATGAGGAAATCGACATCAAGAATCCCAAGAGCAATCGCCGCAACGCCGGATTCACCGACGAGGAGCGCGAAAAGATGACCACCATCCTGAACAATGGCTTCATCGACACCTTCCGCACGCTGCATCCGGAGCAGGTAACCTATTCTTGGTGGAGCTATCGCTTCCATGCCCGTGAAAAGAACGCGGGCTGGCGCATCGACTACTTCCTGACATCAGAACGCCTGAGAGACAAGATTTCAGAGGCCAGAATCCATACAGACATCTTCGGAAGCGACCATTGCCCCGTAGAATTAGACATGAGATAGAGCCATCTCCCCTCACACAGGGGAGAAGGGCCTACCGGCTATCCTGACACCTGCCGCGGTCCGTTCATCATGAAAAAATAAGGAGGGCAGCTCTCGCGAGTTGCCCTCTTCTCCATTAAGATTAGTAGTTATATTATTGTAAGAGAGATCTGATTTCTGAAACCGGGCGCTTCTCCATCTGCCCGTCCTTGCCGGTTATGACGAAATAATCGTGCTTCGACTGGCCGTTGGCAAACTCTATGACCGCAATGCTGCCGTCGTTCATCTGAACCGTAAAGTGCCCCTGGCGCTTTCCATTCACATACTTGCCGTGAACTTTCTGCATGCCGTCAGGATAATAGGTGGTAACCTCACCATCGAAAACTGTATTGCTGTCATTGCCGAGGTCTATGAAATTATAACCTCCCTCGGCCTTCAGAATCCCATTCAGATAGTAGTCCTGGAAGACATCACGCTTGTTGGCGCCCGTACCCTGGGTCATGAGGAGCCGATAATAGTCGGCTTCAGCGCGCCCGGAGACACTCGTCTTGTCAGCGGAATAATAAATTGTGTCAGAAGCAATTACCGCATCCGGACTCACATGCTTGCGACCGTAGCTTGCCACGGCCATCAAAGCCATCATTGAAAGCAGAATAATCTTTTTCATTTTATACAGTACTTTAGGTTTCTTTTTTTGTTTTCAGGTGCAAAGATATACCTGTCTCTTATACACATCTGACGCTGCCGACGACTAGTCGAGT
>CAUULA010000105.1:0-8039 GCA_963545855.1 uncultured Prevotella sp. | reverse complement strand
AATGTAAATACTTCAGAGAAGTTTCCCATTTTATTTTGTAATATACTGCAAATCAATTGATTGACAATTTTTAACACCTAAAAAGTTTGCCAAAAGTATCATCGTATCTGATAATTTATTATCTTTGCAAAGCAATTCGCAAGTCTCTTTGAAGACAACTTATATGATAAGGGACAACCAACTGATAAAACCAGAAACTAAATAATTTAAGAAATGATACAGACTGTTGTAAAGCGCGATGGACGCATTGTAGGGTTCAACGAGCAGAAGATTCAGGCGGCTGTCCGCAAGGCTATGCTCCACACGGAAAAAGGAGAAGACGAAGTGCTGTTGGAGCGCATCACCGACCACATCGCCTTCCATGGCAAGTCGCAGATGAGTGTCGAGGATATTCAAGACGCTGTCGAGGTGGAGCTCATGAAGAGTTCGCGCAAGGATGTGGCGCAGAAATACATCCAATACCGTAACCAGCGCTCCATTGCTCGTAAGGCCAAGACCCGCGATGTGTTTCTTGACATCGTGAACATCAAGAACAACGACATCACTCGCGAGAATGCCAATATGAATGCGGACACGCCCGCGGGTATGATGATGAAGTTCGCTTCAGAGACCACAAAGCCTTTCGTGGACGACTATCTCTTGTCGGAGGAGGTGCGCGAGGCCGTGGATGGCAACTATATCCATATCCATGACAAGGACTATTACCCCACGAAATCGCTCACATGCGTGCAGCATCCGCTGGATAACATCCTCCAGCACGGCTTCACGGCCGGTCATGGGAGCAGTCGTCCGGCAAAGCGCATCGAGACGGCAGCCGTCCTGGCTTGCATCTCTCTTGAGACCTGTCAGAACGAGATGCATGGAGGACAGGCTATTCCGGCCTTCGACTTCTATCTCGCGCCTTATGTCCGTCTCAGCTATATCGAAGAAGTGAAGAAGTTGGAGCAGCTTTCGGGCATGAAGCTCGGGCATCTTTATGAGGTGGAAATCGATGACTATGAGGAGAAGCCGTGTGAAGGACTTGAGGGAGAGGCCCGTCTGAAGCAGCACGCTATCAACATGACCGTTCACCGCGTGCATCAGGCCATGGAGGCTTTCATCCACAATATGAACACCATTCATTCCCGTGGTGGCAACCAGGTGGTGTTCTCGAGTATCAACTATGGTACGGACACCTCGGCCGAAGGGCGTTGCATCATGCGCGAAATCCTGCTTTCCACCTACAAGGGAGTGGGCAACGGAGAGACGGCCATATTCCCCATCCAGATATGGAAGAAGAAGCGAGGTGTCAACTATCTGCCCTCCGACCGCAACTACGATCTCTATCAGATGGCCTGTAAGGTAACGGCACGCCGGTTCTTTCCCAACTTCCTGAACCTTGACGCAAGCTTTAACCGTAACGAAAAGTGGCGTGCCGACGACCCGGAAAGATACAGGTGGGAAGTGGCAACCATGGGATGCCGCACCCGGGTGTTTGAGAATCGCTTCGGGCAGAAGACCAGTATCGCCCGGGGAAACCTGAGTTTTACGACCATCAACATAGTCAAGATTGCCATCGAGTGTATGAATGTCAAGAGCAGGGAGGAGCGTGTCAATACCTTCTTTGCCAAGTTCGACCGCATGCTTGAGGTTACCGCAAGGCAACTTGATGAGCGTTTCCAGTTCCAGAAGACAGCTTTTGCCAAGCAGTTTCCCCTGCTCATGCAGTATCTCTGGGTCGATTGCGACAAGCTGAAGCCCGAGGACACCATCGAGTCGGTCATCAACCAAGGCACTCTCGGTATCGGCTTCATCGGTCTGGCCGAATGTCTGAAGGCCCTCGTGGGCAAGCATCACGGCGAGAGCGACCAGGCCCAGGAACTCGGACTGCGCATCGTTACCTATATGCGCGACCGTGTGAATGACTTCTCGGAGCGCTATCAGCACAACTACTCCGTGCTTGCGACGCCGGCTGAGGGTCTGAGCGGCAAGTTCACGAAGAAGGATCGTAAGGAGTTCGGAATAATTCCCGGGATTACGGATCGCGACTACTATACCAACTCCAACCATGTGCCCGTTTACTACAAGTGCTCCGCGCTCCACAAGGCACAGGTGGAAGCTCCTTATCACGACCTCACCCGTGGTGGTCATATCTTCTATGTGGAGATAGACGGCGATGCCACCCACAACCCTGATGTCATCATGAATGTGGTGGATATGATGGATAAGTATGATATGGGATACGGCAGCGTCAACCATAACCGCACTCGCTGCATGAACTGCGGCTATGAGACGGCGAGGGACATCGAGGCCTGCCCCAAGTGCGGAAGCACCTATATCGACCGCCTGCAGCGCATCACGGGCTATCTCGTGGGCACCACCGACCGCTGGAACAGCGGCAAGCTGGCAGAGTTGAAAGACCGTGTTACCCATATCCAAGGACAGGAAAGCTCCCCTGAAGGCTGATGATTTCGGTATTGGACATCATACACGACACGATGGTGGACGGTCCTGGATTCAGGACCTCCATCTATTGTGCGGGCTGTCCGAACGCCTGCCCGGGCTGTCATAACCCCCAGTCATGGGATATCAGGCATGGGCATGAGATGTCGACGGAGCAGATGATGGCCGAGATTGAGAGCGACCCATTCGCCAATGTAACTTTCTCGGGCGGCGATCCGATGTTCCAGCCCGAAGGTTTCACCGAGTTGGCGCAGGCCATCAAGTCGCAGACACAGAAGACCATCTGGTGCTTTTCAGGCTTCACTTTCGAGATTTTGCTGAAGAATCCGAGGCAGAGGAGGCTCTTGCAGCTTATTGATGTCCTCGTCGACGGTCCCTTCGTGAAATCGCTGCGGGATGAGGATCTCCTCTTCAGGGGCAGTCGCAACCAGCGCATCATCGATGTCCAGAAGTCGCTCAAGACGGGCAAGCCCGTGCTCTACGAATATAACCTGGGATTATAAGCGAGTTCTCTTGTCCGTTGCAAGGCGGTCGGAGCCGGCAATTGGATGGTAGTTGGGCAAGCTGTAACAGATTTTAGCTTTTATTAATATTCGTTTTTCGTCTTTTTTTGTTTCTCTCCGTCTTTTAGTATAGACAACAAAGGATTGATGTTTGAGAAAGTAAGAGACAGAAAGGCAATCGACAAAATGGTAGAGGCAAGCCTCGACGAGCTCGTCAGGTTTGCCTATTATCGTGTCGGCAACAGGGCTGATGCCGAGGACATTGTTCACGAGGCGATACTCCGTTTGTTTGAGCGAGTCGCCCGTGAGCTCACCCCTGACAAGCTCCGAGGCTATTTATTCAGAATCGTCTACAATCTGTGTCAGGATCATTTCCGCCATAGAAATATCCCCTCCGTTTCCTTTGAGGCGATAAATCTGCCGGATCTTTCTGATGATGTGCTTGACAATGAGGAGGTGGATCGCGTGAATGGCCTTCTCGATGCACTGCCGCCAAGAGAGCTGGAGATCGTCCGCATGAATGTCGTAGACAACCTCTCGTTTGTCGAGATCAGTCAGATACTTTCGATTCCGCAGTCTACGGCCAAGTCTCGTTTCACCTCGGGAATGGAAAAACTTCGCAAACAGTATTTCACGAAAAAATCATTACAGCCATGAAGGAGTATGAGGAAATAAGAGAATTACTGACTCCCCGCCGCGACATCAAGGCCTCGGCAGAACTCAGGGAGCGTGTGCATAGGACGATGGAGTCCAGACGACGCTCATCTCTCCGGATGAGATGGATCTGGGGAGGTGCCGGCTTGTCTGCCGCCGCCATGGCCTTCCTGTTGCTGCTGCCCGCTACGGGCATGTCTGCCAAGGAACTCCTCCATGCGGCCATCAAGGCTATACGGGAGGTGGAGAATATTCAGATGACAGCTGAAATCCGCACGCGTGCGACGGAGAACTTCTCCTATATCGATGCCGGGGATGATTTTGTTACTCACAGGATCAGCATATCCAATGCCGATTCCATTGTGCGGTGGCGGGTGGACAAAGGCGGAAGGATTGCCGTGGGCAGCGATTCGGATATCTATATGTGGGTCGTGCCGTTGAAGATAGGATGGCATTCGGGCTCCGCGGACCGCTATAAGATGCTTGGATACTTGTCGACGCTCATCAATCCCGAGCATATTTTGGAGACGGAACTGCAATCTTGCCTTAACGACTCGAGGGTAAAATATACGGTTGAGAAGAGTGGAAAGGAGATACATCTTACCGTTCATGCGGAGCCGCAAGGGGATTTTCGGAATCCATATAGGCTGAACTCCACCATCGAGGAGTCCAGGAATATCCGCCGGTATGCGATAGACGCTGCCACGAAGCGCCTCAAGAGAGCCTCGGTAAGCATTGTTAAGGAAGGCAAGGAAATCGAGGTCTTGAAGATAACGGATATTCGCTACGCCGCCTCCAGCCAGCTTGTCGGCCGCCTTCCGGCGGATGTCCACTTCGTAGAAGTTACGGACGGGGAAGTGCCGGGACTGACCGGAGCGAGTGCCATGGAGGCTGCCTCCGTCATATTGAGCGCCTTCAAGGATTGGAACAGTCGGATTCTTGACCGTGTGATTGCCCCAGCCCTATCCCAGGCAGCCTATCGGCAGCGTTTCATGGGGGCGGAGCTTGTCTCCGTAGGGCGACCGTTCCATTCCGGCAGGGCGGCCACGACCTATGTGCCCTATACGCTGCGGCTTCGGGACGGGTCGCTCATACACCACAATCTGACCTTGCGGAAGAACGACGCCGGCGGCTGGGTGGTGGACGGAGGGCTGTAAGCAGGCTCGCTTCACCTTTTCCTGTCCTTGTAAATTCAGGCAATTAAAACCAACAACTATGTCAATAAGAACCATCTTGATGGGGCTGCTGCTTGGCGGTCCTGTCTGCTCCCTCCTTGCCCAGAACGGCCTGATAGAGGGCTCTGTGCGGGATGAGGGCGGTACACCGGTAGCCTTTGCCAATGTTACATTGCAGGCCGAGAGAGACTCGTCGCTGATAAGGGGCGTGGCAACAAGTGCCGACGGCACCTTCAGGCTTCATCGGGAGCCGTCTGATGCCCCGTCTTTCCTCCGAGTCTCGGCCATGGGCTTTGAGGACAGGTATATCGCCCGTCCCTCGGGGAACATAGGCGCGATTGTCCTGACGGCGGCTACCTTCCGTTTGGAGGAGGTCTCCGTCAAGGGCTCGCGACCCATGGCACGACTGACGGACGACGGCATACGGGTCGTCGTCTCCGGCACCTATCTCGCCAAGACGGGCACGGCTCTTGAGCTGTTGGGCAAGATGCCGTTTGTCTCCAGCTCCGGTTCTCATATCGAGGTGCTGGGAAAAGGCGTTCCCCTGGTCTGTATCAACGGCCGTCAGGTGCGCGACCAGTCGGAGCTTACGCGGCTCTCCTCCTCGGAGGTGAAGGCCGTAGAGGTGATAACGAGCCCCGGTGCACGCTACGCCTCGACCTCTAACGCCGTCATCCGGATTACTACGAAGGCGCCTTTTGGTGAGGGATTCTCCCTCAGCGAACGGGCAACGCTGGGCCTCAAGCACTATGGCTATCTGTTCGAGCAGGTCAACCTTAACTACAGGCGGCAGGGCCTCGACCTCTTCGGCATGCTGAACTATGAGCATTATCGTGAACGCCCGCGGGTGGACAACGCCACCTCCTACTACCTGACCTCGGGTATCATAGGGCAGAATACCACGGGCGGGGAAACCGTCAGATACCCGGTGTATGAGGGGAAGCTGGGTTTCAATTACAAAGCGGGCAACCACGACCTGGGCCTTTATTACGATTTCTCGTTCAGGCCGTCGGAGTCGGTGGGCTCTTCTGCAGCCTCACGCTATGTGAACGGCGTTTTCCGTGAACTTCTCGATAATCGCAGTGTCGTCAGCCGGCATAACCGGCAGCATTTGCTGAGTGCCTATTATTCGGGTGCCTTCGGCAAGTGGCAGTTGTCGGTCAACTTCGACGCGATGTGGCAGAGAAACGACAGGGGTACGGCCGAGGAGGATTTGTCGTCGGTTAATCCGTCGCTCAGCTTCTCGACAGTGAACGATGTCGCCAACCGACTTCTGGCCGGGAACGCCGTCCTGTCCTTCCCCGTATGGCGGGGAGACATAAGGTTCGGGACGGAAGTGAACTCCATCCGGAGAAGCGACCGGTATTCCGGCAATGCCGACTTCATCCTGGGTAACGACAATCATATCGATGAGACCACCACGGCATTGTTTATGGAGGTCGGGCAGAAGTGGGGAAGCGTGGCCGTCGGCGGCGGGTTGCGCTGGGAATACACCGCTTCCCGGTTCTATAAGTTCGCTGTGCTGCAGCACGATCAAAGCCGCAGGTATCATAATATGGCTCCGTCTGTCTCGGTTTCATTCCCCGTCGGGGCGGTGTGGGCGAAGTTTTCATACACCCGCAAAACCTCCCGCCCGGCTTTCGGGCAGCTCAGTTCTGCTGTCAAGTATATCGACCGCTACACCTATGAGTCGGGAAATCCCAACCTGCGGCCGATCTACCGCGACTATCTCTCGCTCTCCTCTTCGTGGAAAGACCTGGTCGTGGAGCTGTCGTATTCGTCTACCAAGGATTATTTCATGTGGCAGACCGTCCCTTATTCCGGCAGTTCTGAGGCTACGCTGCTGACCCGGGAGAACATGCCGAGGTTCAGCTCATGCGGCATGATGGTTAATTACGCGCCCACTTTCTTCGGTTTCTGGCATCCCGCATGGATGTTTGCCATCACGGCGCAGGACTTCAAGCTCACCCATCGGGGAGAGACGCTGCGGCTGAACAGCCCCATTGGCGTCTTCCGTTTCAACAATGCGTTCCGTCTGCCGTGGGATATATGGCTGAACGCAGACCTCTCCGTCCGAACCTCCGGCAATGGCGACAACGCCACGCTCAAGTCTTGCTGGACTTGCAACATGGCCCTTTATAAGTCGTTTGCCAACGATGCATGGAGCCTGAAGCTGCAGTTGAACGACCTGTTTGCGACCTGGCGGCAGGAGTTCACCACCTATGACGCCCTGTCGCGCGTCTCCGTCAACAAGATATGCGATACCCGGGACCTGACGCTCACCGTCAGATACAACTTCAATCTGGTCCGTTCCAGATACGGGGGACATGGAGCCGGCAGCACGGAGAGGGGCCGGTTCTAAGCGGGCTGCTTATGCCCGGCAGGGCCCGGCGCGCGTCATCCGGGAGGGTAGGGCGCCCCTTGACATCCCTTTCTTTTTGCCCCGGTTTTTCCGGAGACCGTCTTCTGTTTGACAAAATCGGCGGGATTGTCTGACGAGATCGCCGAGATTGTCCGACGAAATCGCCGATTCTGTCGTTCTGTCCGCCGCTCTTGGAAATTGGGCGGGTCGCTTCCCGTCGGAATCCTTTTCGCCTCGTTCCGTTTCATAGTTCCCGTTTTTTTGTGTATCTTTGCAACATTCTAACGAGAAAAGGACATGAGGTCATGCGTGAAAAGAGTGCTTGCGAGGTTGCTCCGGATTCCCCGCAGCAGGGGGTTCGGCGTTCAGTCGCCTTTTGCCTATCGGTTTATACGGGAGGTAGTGAGGGGGGCTGTGCCTGAAGAGAACGGCCGGAAGCTGCGCCAACTCTATCCTCAGGCCGAGAAAAAAGGGCTCCGTCAGGCTGCGCTCTATGAGCGGTTGGCCCGTTATCAGGGGCCTTGCCAGTGGGGCATCTGCCCTTTCCGGGAGGAGTTTTATGAGGCTGCCGTGCTCATGGGGTGCCCGGAGGCTACGGTGGTGGACTGCGTCCACGGCTACGAACTGGGGCTGGTGGCGCGAAGCAAGGTCGTGGTGATGGACTTGGAACAGAACTGGTGGCGCGTCTACGAGGCGTTTGCCGACCATGCCGCCGCCGACTCGATGCTCGTGGTGGAGGATATTCATCATTCCATGGAAACGCTTCGGAACTGGCGGAAAATCCTGGCCGACGGCCGCAGCGGCGTCAGCTTCGACCTTTATGACTGTGGTATCGTGTTCTTCGACCGGAAGAAATACCTGTCTCTTATACACATCTGACGCTGCCGACGACTAGTCGAGTGT
>CAUULA010000104.1:0-8073 GCA_963545855.1 uncultured Prevotella sp. | reverse complement strand
ACACTCGACTAGTCGTCGGCAGCGTCAGATGTGTATAAGAGACAGGCGGAATACGATTGGAATTGGATGTCAGGATGTAATGCCCGACAGATGCTTCTTGACCTTGCAGGGCGTAAAGCCTGTGATAACGGAAATGTCATACGGTATAACGCTTTGGGAAAAAATGTAATTTTTAAATAAATCATATGAAACAAATGAGACAATTACCTATTGAAAGAATGAGAGGCCGGGTACTCACGATGGTGCTAACCCTGCTTCTGGTCGCATTCTGCATGCCTGTCGGGGCACAGAATGTAACGATTAGTCCCTCGTCGGGGAAACTTGTGGCCGGTCTTACCTATGATGGTGAGATAGGATTCCAGAACGGCTGGAGCTCGCTCTGGCGGCACAACCAGCTGCCACTGACGCTCACCGTGTCGGATAAAAACCTCATTACGGAGAGCGGGGTGCTGAAAGATCCTGCGGGCGACATCATACTGGATACCAGCCAGAATCTCTATGTACTCATGTCTGGTTCTCCTCTGACTACGGAATTGCATGTGGGCATCTCCCTGCCCAAGGGCTATCGCTTCACAGGTTATCGCATCGTGCTGCTGAACAATGTGAACGGGAAGCCTATTGGTGGAATTACGGTGGCCAATAGAAGCAAGACTTTCTACGAGACAGGCAGCGACTTCAACATTAGTAATTATAAGATGAAGACTGACAATATGCCCGCACAGAACGATTCGAAGGAATATGTGATTGAGCGCACCAGCAAGACGGAGACTGACATGGGCAACAATCTCTATTTCCGGTTGAATCATACGAATGAAGGTTTCTATGGCGTTACGATGAAGTCGTGTGAGCTTTACTTCACGGCAGAAGGAGCGTTCGATTGTAAGGTGGCTCCGGGTTCTCCTTCCGAGATTGTCAGCGAGGGCCGCAACATGGTGGGGGCTGCTTTCCCAACCAGCAAACTCGACTTAGGCGAGATAAAGCCTCATACAAAGAATGGACACACATTCTATAGTTACGACTTTCAGGCTGTGAAGGAGCTGACGGCGCAGAACTGGCTCTATCAGGAAGATGCGGTGACGGCTGAAAAGAAACTGCCGACAACTGCCGGCAGTGGTTCTATCCAAGCCCTGAAGAACGGCGACAATCTCTATTATGCCTTGGGCAACAATACCTATTATATTGAGACACCTACATCGACCACCTCGCAGGACGGTACCGACATCCCATTGGGCTATCGCATCACGGGAGCTAAGATCAAATACCATTATGGTACGGCGGCTGCCTCACAGTATGTCAATCAAAACGGTACGCCACAATCAGTAAGTGGAAACATCAAGGTTGGCTCTTCGTATTTAAGGCGAGATGCTACATGGGGTTCCCGTCAAGGTACATGGGAGTTTACTACAGATGGTAAGCTACGCAATAGGAGAAATTCTCTTAATATCTATTATCTTTATGTTTATCAATCAGGAGATAGCTATTATGTATATAGTACAACCACAGCGAGTCAAGCTTCTACTTTTTCTGTTAGCGGGAATCGTATCAAGTACGGGAATTTATTCTTAGTACGAACAGGTTCCAGCAATCCTCAGCTGACTACTTCGGATGTCAGTGCGGCAACTTGGGAACCTTCAGCTAACAATAATGTGTTGAATCCGGCTTTCACACCATCGCCCTATACCTTAAAGGTGTATAGTACGGATAAGAACAATGTAGATCAGGAGGTCAATGTAAGCAATGGATCTGACGGCACCATAGACCTGACGGGGCTCAACAACGACGCCATCAAGTTCTCTGTGGAAGGTCTTCCAGAAGGCAGCAAGGCGCTCATCACCTTCGAGTTGACCCTTGAGGCACTTAATCCGTTCGTCAATTCCATCGACATCGTATGTCACTCGTTGGCGGAGAATGGTCCTACGCTGATGCAGCAATTCACCAGCAACGACTTCCAGGTGTCGGGTGGCAAATTCATCTTCTATGTACCGCAGGACTTCTTCGGTGGTGGCGAGCAGAAGTGCCGCTTCACTTTCGAGAACTTGTACAGCAAGTATGGCGATAATACCTACGGCAATACAGACCCGCATCATGCCCGCTACTTCTTCGTGAAGTCACCTTATTATAACACATACAACGGGCAGCAGTACAGCACGAGCGGAAACGAGCCGGCTGCCGGCAAGATCCATAGTGCGATGTGCGGCGACAAGCCCTTCAAGTATAGCAACATCGAAGAGCTTGACCCGAACAACACATCAGGCGGCACCAAGACATTGGAAGAGTATCCCTATTCTGAGGCGCTCTATCTGCAGCAGGGTGGTAGCTTCTCAAGCAATATCGTGCTTGCCGTGAACGAAGAGAAACCTTGCTACCTTTTCACTGCCGACGAGACGCGCTGGAACATCGCGCCTACCACGGCATGGGAGCATCGCTACTATGCTTACTATCTGATGGACCTGAAGTTGGAGACCAAGGACTATGTGGCCAAGTGCGTGCTGACCAAGCTCTATAACACCACTTGCTACAACAACGACGGTGCCGACTCCGAGCTGCCGATGTATAGCGGCGTGTTCAAAGCTTTGGATGCCGTGACCCATGCAGAGATTCCGAGTGAAAGCGCTTATCTCACCGTGCCGATGATGAAGCAGGCTCTGCGTGATGAATTGGAGACAGTGGGTGCTACGGGTAAGCAGGTGCTCTACCTCGACTACACCAATCTCTACTCCGTCCATATTCCCATAAAAGCAGAGATGGATGAGATGAAGGCTGCACTCAATCCGAACTGCCTGATCTACTTCCCCGTCCGCTCAAGCTTCAACGAGGATAACTATATTCAGAAGACCGCCAGCGGCGACTATCGTGCCTGCAAGAATATCGTGATTACCGACCGACAGCCGTTCTATGCCCCGTATAAGATTACGGTTCCGGCAGAGAACTACGCTACCTATACCCGCCAGGTTACCATTCCGAAAAACGGCAAGGTGGCAAGTGCGACCATCATGCTGCCGTTTACGCTTGAGTTACAGGCCGGGGTTCACACCAACAGGGACGGCCTTTGCTCATTCTCGGTGAACAAGATGACGGCACAGAATGCCCTTTCTATGCAGGATAACGGAACGACGACGGAGTTCACGGGATATTTCACTCCGGTAACGGAGAGCCATACAGAGGCCAATGTGCCCTACATGGTAGGTATAACAAAGGCTCCGGAGGATGCAAACATCTCTTTCATCGCAACCCAGTATGGCTCGGATGTGATTGCTACGCCAACCTTGATGGGCACCGATTATACTTATGCCGGCGAAAACGCAGCAGGAATGGTAGGCAACAGTTCGTACAGTTTCCGGAACTATGGTTCTTATTCGGGCAAAAAAGTGCCAAAGACGGATCGGCTCTTCTACTTTGCGGGTAATATGTTCGTAAACTCGACGGACCTGGACAACAATCGTCCGAATGTATATGTCTATCCGTTCCGTGGTTATTACAAGTACACGATTTCTGGCGGAGCCAAGGCAATGAGCGGGTTCTATGTGGAATATGGCGAGAACGGTGAGACCACCGGTATTGCGGATATGACCCGGAAAGCAGACTTGACGGTAAGCGCGGGCAATGGCAGTATCACCCTTTCGGCAGCCGTTGACACAAAGGCAACGATAACCGCCGTGAGCGGCGTATGTGTGGACAGGCTTTCGTTGAAAGCCGGCGAGACACGCACCCTCTCTGTACCCGCAGGGTTGTATGTTATTAACGGAGTGAAAATCATCGTCAAGTAGAGAAAGGAGGTTTAATTATGAAGAAAAAGTATATGAAACCCTTCATTGAGGTGGTAGGGGCAGAAGTAGAAAACCTATTGGCAGGGCATAGCAATGACCATGCCGACGCAAAGCCAGGCTTACTTTTTGAAGAGGATGAAAGCTCAGAGAACGACGATATTCCCCGACCTGTGGGAGTGTGGAAATAACCCAAGAACAAAAACAGAGGGCATCCAACCGGATGCCCTCTGTCCTTTTATAACGGTCTCAGAGGGGTATTACCTCATTTGATATATCGCGGCGGTGAGTCCGTTCATCTCGATGATATCGAAGTTTTTTCCGGTTTTGTATTTGGCTTTGCCGCTTGCGAATACTTGTCGTGAGTTGACCACATGTTGCGGTTTTAGGTTGGTTTTCACTTTTTTGGCCGACGGGTTGAGTGCCACGATGTAGGATTCAGAACCGTAACTGCGCTTGTAGACCATCGGGTAAGGCTGTTTTATATCGCTCAGCAGTTCCCATTCCCCCTCATTATTCAGAGCCTTGCTACTATGACGGAGCCTGATGAGGCGTCGTACATAGTTGAGCATGGAGTTCTTATCGGATTCCTCGGCGGTTACGGTGATTTTCCCATTCTCCGTATCTACGGGCAGATAGAGCCTGTCAGGACTGCAGGTCGAGAAGCCGGCGGTCTCACCGGAGTCCCACTGCATGGGTGTACGGGTGCCGGCTCTGTCGGTGGCTCCCTCTTTGTTGGGAAGGTTGTGGAGATACTTCATGCCGATTTCATCGCCATAATATATAAAAGGTACGCCCGGCATGGTAAGGAAGAAGGTCATTGCAACCTTGAGTTCGGGCAGGGTATTGCGGTCGCCGCAATTGGGTCTCTGGAAGTCGTGGTTGGCCGATGGGATGGCGATATATCCAAGGTCTTTGGTCTTGGAGAGCAACCGCGTGTAGTTTTCTGCGAACTCAGCGATGATGCCCTGTCCCTTTTTGGAGAAATAAGCATGTCTGAACTTGTTCCTCTCACCGAAAGGCGTGCCCTTCTCGAAGAACAGGGAGCTGTAGCCGGGCGTGCCGAAATGCATCATGAAGTCGATGTTGAAGCCTGCCGGGATAGCGTTTTCCGGATTACTCCACTCGCTGATGAAGACGCATCCGGGATAGTTCTTGTCTTTCCATGCGCGCATTTCCTGCCATAATTGCTTCACTGCAGCCTTGTCTTTGTCGTTCTTTACGAGCGAGGCGGCCATGTCTACGCGAAATCCGTCGACACCCTTGTCGAACCAGAAGGCCATGATGTTGCGCATCTCACGCCGCACGGCTTGCAGGCCGGGGGCGTCGACACTCTGTTCCCAAGGATGGTCGGGGTCTGGATCGGCATATCCGTAGTTCAGGGCCGGCTGACATTCGAAATAGTTTTTCAGGTAGTATTTTGCCCTTAGCGCATTTTCCTCGACCCAGGCACCACGGGTGCTTGCGTCCGGGTAAGGGTCTTTCCTGCGAAGCTCGATATTCTTTTTCTCCCAGTCGGAGACGGTGTCGCTCCAGATGTAATAATCGCTGTAGCGTTGATTGGCGTCTTTCTCCTTCGACTCGGTAAACCATGCGCACTTGTCGGATGTGTGTCCGGCGACAAGGTCGAGGCATACCTTGATGCCGCGTTTGTGGGCTTCGCGGACAAGATCAACGAGGTCGCTATTGGTGCCGAAGCGGGAATCTACCTTATAGAAATCGATGACATCATAGCCTCCGTCGAACCATCCGGATTCGAAAATCGGGTTCAGCCAGATAGCGTTGACTCCCAGCGACTGTATATAGGCCAGCTTTGAGGTGATTCCCGGTAAGTCGCCGATACCGTTCCCGTCGCTATCCATGAACGAAGAGGGATAGATTTGATAGAAGAGGGCATCTTTCAGCCACTCCGCTCCTTTGCCTTGCCGGGCCGGAACACTCATTGCCGCAAGCCCCATGGCCGCTGTCAGCAACACCCTTAGTTTTCTGTTTTTCATCTGTCTGTATCATTTAAAATTTCGTGAGATTTTCGCTTGTTTTTCAGTAGGTTGGCATCGCGTTTTCTTTTAGCCGTTAGAAGTGTTCCTTCTAACGGCTAAAAGGCGAGCTTCTAACGGTTAAAAGGCGACCTTTTAACGGCCTTTTACTTTTGCCGTGGTTATCGGGTGCGGAAAAGAGAACCGGGTAAGCCTATTATTGTCTCTATCGCAAGAGCGCAAGTGCCTTGTCTTCATTGGCTTCCATGATTTCCCTTTCGCCGGGTCCCTTGTCGTTGATGCCGCAAAGATGGAGGATGCCGTGGATGATGACGCGGTGCAGTTCTTCGTCGTAGGGCTTGCCGAACTTCTCGGAATTGGTGCGCACGGTGTCGAGGCTTATCACGATGTCGCCGTTTATCCGGTCGCCCTCGTCGTAGTCGAAGGTGATGATGTCGGTATAATAGTCGTGTCCGAGATACTCGCGATTGCACTCCAGGATTTTCTCGTCGCTGACAAACAGATAGCCTATCTCTCCCACCTTGCGGCCATAAGACGCGGCTACGCCCTTGATCCACCTTGTGATTTCACGCTTCTTTATCTTCGGCATCCTGGCGCCGTCGGTGTTATAGGTAATCATTCTGTTACTTTCTGTGGGGAATAAACTTGCTTATGTCTGCGCCGAAGTGCTCCATTTCACGAATCATGGTCGATGAAACGGTGGAAAACTGAGGGTCGGCAAAAAGCAGGATCGTCTCGATTCCCGAGAGACAACGGTTGGCAAAGGCCTGTTCCTGCTCGTATTCAAAGTCGCGGGAGTTGCGTGCCCCCTTAATGATGAAATGAGCGTTTTCCGCCTTTGCAAAATCAACGGCAAGTCCGGAAAATGGTTTTACCTCGATACGAGGCTCGTCGGCATAGAGTTTTTGTATTGCCTTGATGCGTTCTTCGGAAGACTTGAGGTCCGGCTTATGAACATTGTCGGCTGCCACGCCTATGACCAGTCGGTCGCAGAGAGTCAGGGCACGCCGGGCGATGTCGTCATGTCCCACGGTGAAGGGGTTGAAACTTCCTACGAAAATACCTGTTTTCATTTCTTGTTTTCTTTGATCTTGTGATTTAGAAAAGCTGTGGTTCCAAAATGTTGCCATTGTAAGGATTGCGTCCAAGATGGTCGTAGGCGAGCTTTGTGGCCATGCGTCCGCGAGGCGTCCGCTTGATAAATCCTTCCATGATGAGGAACGGTTCGTAGACTTCTTCGACGGTTCCGGTGTCCTCGCCGATGGCGGTCGCGATGGTGGAAAGTCCCACCGGGCCTCCCCGGAACTTATCAATGATGGTGAGCAGAATCTTATTGTCGATTTCGTCAAGGCCGTATTGGTCGATATTCAAAGCTTTAAGGGCAACCTTGGCAATATCGTTGGTGATGCGCCCGTTGCCCTTCACCTGCGCAAAATCGCGAACCCGGCGAAGCAAGGCGTTCGCGATACGAGGCGTTCCGCGCGACCGGCGGGAGATCTCCACGGCGGCATCATCGTCGATAGGTACTTGCAGGATGCCTGCACTTCGCCTGATGATGCGCTGCAGGGTGTTAGGTTCATAGTATTCCAGATGAAGGTTGATGCCGAAGCGTGCCCGTAAGGGGGCTGTCAGCAATCCGCCTCGGGTGGTAGCTCCGACAAGGGTGAACGGGTTCAGGTCTATCTGTATGGAACGAGCTGAAGGCCCCTTGTCTATCATGATGTCGATGCGATAGTCTTCCATCGCCGAATAAAGGTATTCCTCGACGACGGGTGAGAGGCGGTGAATCTCATCGATGAAAAGCACATCATCGGGTTCCAGCGAGGTGAGGATGCCAGCAAGGTCGCCTGGTTTATCCAGTACCGGACCACTTGTAATCTTGATGCCCACGCCCAGTTCATTGGCAATGATATTGCTCAGCGTGGTTTTCCCCAGCCCCGGAGGGCCGTGCAAGAGGGTGTGGTCGAGCGGTTCGCCACGGTATTTGGCAGCTTCCACAAAGACTTCCAGATTCTCCACCACCTTTTTCTGGCCGCTGAAATCGCTGAATTTCAATGGGCGCAGGGCGTTTTCAAATTCCTTCTCGGCCTTGGAAAGCTGTTCGTCTCTTATGTCAAATTCGTCGGACATTCAAATATTTTTTAATCCTTTGCAAAGATACATCTTTTCTCTATAACATGCAAATATTTTAAACGAAGACTAAAAGGCACTCCCTCTGCATGGTTGATTCAAATCAAGATTAGTGATTATAATTAGGAAATGTGCTGTCTCTTATACACATCTCCGAGCCCACGAGACTCGACGTCATCTCG
>CAUULA010000103.1:0-8630 GCA_963545855.1 uncultured Prevotella sp. | reverse complement strand
GATTTCTTTATCTTTGCAATAAACTAAAACAACAGGATTTATGCAGACGAATAGTCATCTCTCGGTGCTGATTCATGAGCAGGCCAAGAAGTATGGAAGCCGTTCAGCTCTTACATTTCGCAGTTTCGGGAGTCTCAAGTGGAAAGATGTTTCATGGAAGCAGTTCTCCCTGAGAGTCATGCAGGTGAGCAACGCCATGCTCAACCTGGGCATTAAGTCGCAGGAAAACATAGCAATCTTCTCGCAGAACTGCGTCCATTATCTCTATACGGACTTTGGAGCTTATGGCATCCGTGCGGTCTCCATTCCTTTCTATGCCACCTGCAGCGAGCAGCAGATACAGTATATGATCAACGACGCGAGAGTGAGGTTTCTCTTCGTGGGCGAGCAGGAGCAGTATAACAAGGCGCACCGCATCTTCCCGCTGTGCCATACGCTGGAGCGCATCATCATCTTCGACAGCAGCGTCCGCATCAGCAGTCATGACCCCAATGCCCTTTACTTTGAGGACTTTATCCGCCTCGGCGAGGGACTGCCACGGCAGTCGGAGGTTCAGACACGCTGGAAAGAGGCTTCCATGGACGACATCTGCAACATCATCTATACGAGCGGGACGACGGGAGAGAGCAAGGGCGTCGTGCTCACCTATGGGCAGTATCATGCCGCAATGGAGGCAAACTACAAGTGCGTGCCCGTTACGGAGAAGGATAAAGTCATCAATTTCCTGCCGTTCGCGCATATCTTCGAGCGTGGATGGTCTTACCTGGCATTGACCGTGGGCAGCCAGCTCATCATCAACACCTATCCAAAGGAAATCCAGCAGAGCATGAGGGAGACCCATCCCACGAGCATGTCGTCGGTCCCCCGGTTCTGGGAGAAGGTGTATGTGGCCGTGAAAGACCGGATCGACCATGCCAGCGGCTTCCAGCAGAAGATGTTCAAGCATGCTCTTGAGGTAGGGCGCAGGCACAATATCGAGTATCTTGCCAACGGCAAGCGCCCTCCTTTGGGTCTGGCATTGGAATATAAGGTCATCAACAGGTCTATCCTCAGCATGGTGCGTAAGCAACTGGGGCTTGACAACCCGAATATCTTCCCTACGGCCGGAGCGGCCGTCTCCCCGGAGGTAGAGGAGTTCGTCCATTCTATCGGCATCAATATGATAGTGGGCTACGGCCTTACCGAGAGCCTTGCGACCGTGTCGTGCGACCATAAGGGCGAGACTTATACCATCGGTTCCGTAGGCCGTCCGATCGAAGGAATACAGATTAAGATCGGCGAGAATGATGAGGTCTTGCTCAAAGGACCAACGATAACGAAAGGCTACTACCAGCGCGACGATATCAATAAGACGGCTTTTGATGCCGAAGGCTTCTTCCATACGGGCGACGCGGGCTATATGAGAGACGGGGAGCTGTTTCTCACGGAACGCATCAAGGACCTTTTCAAGACCTCGAATGGCAAGTATATCGCCCCGCAGATGGTGGAATCGATGCTGCTTGTAGACAAGTATATCGACCAGGTGGCAGTCATTGCCGATGAGCATAAGTTTGTTTCCGCCCTCATCGTGCCGGAGTTCCGGCTGCTCGAGGAGTATGCCGGGAATGAAGGTATAGGGTTTAAGAATCGTGAAGACTTGTGTGCGAGCAAGAAGATCCAGGACATGCTGATGGATCGGATACAGACTCTGCAACAGTCGTTGGCTCCCTATGAGCAGATCAAGCGTATCAGCCTGTTGCCGCATCACTTTGCCATGGAGACGGGAGAACTTACGAATACGCTGAAATTGAAACGCAGGGTCATCTACAAGAACTACAAGGAGGTGATCGATAAGATGTATGAAGAGTAATGATAACAAGTGATCAGTTGAAGGATGTGCTGGAGCGAGCCGAAGCGTTGAACCGCTATCTGAACATCGACCGGAAGAAAGTGGAATTCGAGGAAGAACAGCTTCGCACCCAGGCTCCCGACTTTTGGGAAGATCCTGTCCGCGCTCAGGAGCAGATGAGGAAAGTAAAGGGGATCGAGAAGTGGCTCGTGGGATATAAGAATGTTCGTCAGTATGCCGACGAACTGCAGTTGGCGTTTGACTTCTATAAGGAAGACATGGTCTCGGAAGAAGAGGTGGATGCCGATTACGAGAGAGCTATCAAGGCCATCGAAGAGCTGGAATTGAAGAACATGCTGCGTCAGCAGGAAGACCCGATGGACGCTGTCCTGAAGATCAATTCGGGTGCGGGCGGCACAGAGAGCCAGGACTGGGCCCAGATGTTGATGCGCATGTATCAGCGTTGGGGGGAGAGCCATGGCTATTCCGTGAAGATTACGGACATCCAGGAGGGTGATGAGGCCGGCATCAAGAGTGTTACCATGACCTTTGAGGGCGGCGAGTATGCCTACGGATACCTGAAGAGCGAGAACGGAGTGCACCGCCTGGTGCGTGTTTCCCCCTATAATGCGCAAGGCAAGCGCATGACCTCCTTTGCGAGCGTGTTCGTCTCTCCTCTTGTCGACGAGACCATTGAGGTGTATGTGGATCCGGCACGCGTCAGCTGGGATACCTTCCGTTCCAGTGGCGCGGGCGGTCAGAATGTGAACAAGGTGGAGTCGGGGGTTCGTCTCCGCTACATGTATCAGGATCCGGATACCGGCGAGGAAGAGGAAATCCTGATAGAGAATACGGAGACGCGAGACCAGCCCAAGAACAAGGCCAAGGCCATGCTGCTCCTGAAAAGTCAGCTCTATGACCGGGCGATGCAGAAGCGGTTGGCCGAAAAAGCCAAGATAGAGGCCGGCAAGAAGAAGATTGAATGGGGCAGCCAGATTCGCAGCTATGTCTTCGACGACCGTCGGGTGAAAGACCATCGCACGAATTTCCAGACCTCGGATGTAGACGGGGTTATGGACGGCAAGATCGACGACTTTATCAAGGCCTATCTGATGGAGTTCCCGACGAATGATGATGAAGGTTAGGCAACTGAAAATTTAAAAATAATACGACAATGAGTGAAAGAAGTAAAATCCGTCGCGCTCAGCGTGAGGCCAGACAGGAGAAGCAAGCCAGGAAGGTGATTATGTGGATAGCTGGCTTTCTGGTTGTGTTTGCGCTCTGCCTCCTGGTTTATGCAATGGCCTTTATGTGATGAGCGGGATGGAGACGGAACGCAAGTTCCTTGTTAAGAAAGGCGACGCATTCAAACGAGCCGCCTTTTCAAGCAGCCATATCCAGCAGGGATATATTCCTGCCGACGGTGCCACGGTGAGGGTTCGTATTCGCGACGGCAAGGCTTGTCTTACCATCAAGGAACATAGCAGGGACGGGAGCTTGAGCCGCTATGAGTTTGAGAAAGAAATCTCACTGGACGAGGCGGAGCATCTCATGAAGCTGTGCAAGGGTGGCAGGATAGACAAGCAACGCTATCTTGTGAAGAGCGAAGACGGCATTCACACTTTTGAGGTGGACGAGTTCTATGGCGACAACGAAGGTCTCGTGATGGCCGAAGTGGAACTGGAAGACGAGGCGGAAGCGTTTAAAAAGCCCGATTTCATCGGTCCCGAGGTTACGGGCGATCGCAGATTCTACAATTCCTCGCTGCTTCGATACCCCTTCATCCTTTGGAAAAACACCTTGCCAGAAGAATACCGATAACCTGGCCGATGGCTACTCCGACCACATCTGCCAGAAAGTCGAGCCATTCGCCGCTTCTGGCGCCGTTCGTGCAAGTGGCCTGAATGATTTCTACGAGGCCTCCCATGAGGATGGGCGCAAGCAAGGCGAGCAACCAGATCTTCTTCCAGTTGACGCGATTGTGGGTTCTGAGATATTCTGCCCATATCACAGCGCATAGACCGCCGTACATGACTAAGTGTGTCCATTTGTCTATCAGGCTGACATGGCTTAGTGGATTTTCGGGTATGGGGGCAAGGCAAAGGATCCAGATAATCATGATTGTCAGGCATGAAAGAGGGTATTTGATGAGTAAATGGCGCAGATGAGACATTTTAACTTCCAGTTTTGACGCAAAGATAAATATTTTTTTATACTTTTGCAACAGACAGGATTGAATATTGTTAGTATGCCTGAGAAACGAAGTACTTTTGGAAGTAAGATCGGAATGATACTTGCTACTGCCGGCGGTGCTGTCGGACTGGGGAATGTCTGGCGGTTTCCTTATATGGCAGGCGAGAATGGCGGTGCGGCCTTTATGGTGATTTATCTGGGTTGCGTGTTGCTGCTGGGTGTCCCGTGTATGTTGTCGGAGTTCATCATCGGACGCCATGGAGCGTCCAATACATTCCGGGCCTATTCGGAGGTGGGCAATGGAAGTGCGTGGAAATATGTCGGGCTTCTCGGCGTTCTCACAGGTTTTCTGATTACGGGGTATTATGCCGTGGTATCAGGATGGTGTCTTCAGTATGTCTATGCGTCGCTTTTAGGCGAGTTGCACGGCGATGCCACCTATGTAACCAGTTATTTTCAGGAGTTCTCTCAGAACCCCATCCGCCCGATATTCTGGACGGTTCTTATCCTGCTGACAACCCATTTCGTCATTGTCCACGGTGTCCGTAGGGGAATAGAACGCTTCTCCAAGGCGATGATGCCCGCTTTGTTCGTTTTATTGGTAATCATCGTGGTGGCGTCTTGTCTGCTTCCGAACGCCGGGAAGGGCATGGAGTTTTTCCTTCTGCCTGATTTTTCAAAGGTAGACAGCAGCGTTTTCCTTGGTGCTTTGGGACAGTCGTTCTATTCCCTGAGCATTGCAATGGGTTGTATCTGCACCTATGCATCCTACTTCAGCCGGCAGACCAATCTGTTGAAATCGGCCGTCCAAGTGTCATTAATCGATACCTTGATTGCCATTATGGCGAGTTTGGTTATCTTTCCGTCGGCCTTCTCCGTAGGTGTGAACCCCGACAGCGGCCCCTCTCTGGTGTTCATTACCCTGCCGAATGTGTTCAGTCAGGCCTTTTCGAGCATACCTCTCGCAGGGTGGCTCGTGGCTCTGATGTTCTATGCGCTGCTCTCCCTGGCGGCCTTGACCTCCCTGGTGTCGCTCCACGAGGTGAGTACGGCTTTCTTCTATGAGGAGCTACACATATCCCGGAAGAAAGGAGCCGTTATCGTTACGACTGCCACCTGCGTCATCGGCGCATTCTGCTCGTTGTCGCTCGGAGCGGTAAAGGGTCTGGAGGTGGCCGGACTTCCGCTGTTCGACCTCTTCGACTTTGTAACCGGACAGATATTCCTTCCATTGGGAGGATTCCTCACCTGTATCTTCGTAGGTTGGTATGTGCCGAAGAAATTGTTACATGAAGAGTTCACGAACTGGAACACCTTGTCGGGAAGATGCTTTGGTGCCTATCTTTTCCTGGTGCGGTATGTGTGTCCTGTGGCGATTCTGGCGATTTTTCTTCATCAGCTCAGGGTGATTTAAATGTGTGAGAGATGGCAGGCGAGCGGGGCAGTTTTAATACCAAGAGAGGCATAATCCTTGCCACGGCAGGCCCTGGCGTAAGCTTTGGCAATATATGGTGTTTTCCCGATCTGACAGGTCAGGATGATGATGCGGCCTTTCTCTTGCGGTTTGCCTGTTCTCTTTGTATCGGTGAAGAGTTCTTGCACTGGTTTGGACTAATCTAAAATACTGTACCCATGAAGTTCAAGGAGTTTTTCTATTTCTCAAAGTCGGACCGATCGGCATTGCTTGTGTTGCTGACCGTCGGGATTCTCGCGTTCCTCATGATCTATGGCATCGGACGACTGAATGACCAAACCGATCCTGTCTCTGAAGATAGCCTGGACCTTCAAAAGAAACCGATTTCATCGCAAAAGATTCCCGAAAAGCAGGGGACACAATATTATTATGTCGATCCGGAGCGGAAGGTGGAACGATTTTCTTTCGACCCGAATACTGCCGACAGTACCCAGTTTCTCCGTCTGGGGCTGCAGCCTTGGCAAGTGCGTGCTATTTACCACTATCGGGCTAAGGGTGGAACTTTCCGTAAGAAGACTGATTTTGCCCGCCTTTACGGGCTTACGGTGAAGCAATATCGAGAGCTGGAGCCTTATATCAAGATATCTTCCGATTATCTTCCTGCGGCGGAAGTTTATGGGGAAAAGGACGGAAAAGCCCCATTCCATCGGGATTCTATCCGATACCAGGAGAAGCTCAGGCCCACTGAGCGCATTCTTTTGAACTGTGCTGACACCTTGCAGCTGAAGAAGGTGCCGGGCGTTGGGAGCTATTTTGCCCGCCAAGTGGTGAGCTACAGGAATCGGCTGGGCGGATTCTACAGCCTTGACCAGCTTGCTGAAATTGACGATTTTCCGATGGAATCGATAAAATATATGACCCTTGACGCAGAAAATATCAAAAAGATAAACCTCAACAAGCTCACTCTGAACCAGTTGAAGCGACACCCCTACATCAATTTCTACCAGGCTCGGGAAATCTGCGACTACCGCCGGTTGAAAGGTTCTTTGCGCAGTCTGGATGATTTGCGGTTGCTGAAAGATTTTCCGCAGGAAGCCATTGAGAGGCTCCGCCCCTATGTAGAGTTCTGAATGCCTGCGAACTCTTATCGTCTGAGTGGATGCGGACAGCGGACTTTTCTAAAGGGAAACAGGATGTTTTGTTTTTCTGTAAGTTGCCGGAAGGGGGAGAAGAGGTTGTGGGAAGCTTGATATGTGTTGGCTGCCGGCGATGGAACGGGGCGTCGCCATCCTTGCAACTCAGCAAAAAATTGAAGGTAAAAATTTGTCGGAACCGATAAAATTCGTATTTTTGCACATGTTTAAACGTTAACCGGATTTTAGACAGGAGGATGATATTGAATGTGTGATGGATACGAGCACTTCCGATAGAATTATTTTGTCGGCGCTGAGTCAGGGGAACGAGGAGGCCTTCGACATGATTTTCGAGCAGCTGTATCCGAAGATGAAGGACTTTGCGACTCGTCTTTGCGGCAGTGAGTGCGATGCGGAGAACATCGTACAGGATATCTTCATGCAGCTCTGGATCAATCGCGAGAGCCTCAAGGATATAGACAGCCTCGACGGTTATGTGTTCATGATGGTGCGGAATGCAGGCCTGAATTTTCTCCGGAAATCGCTCCGCCGTGAGTCGGTGAGGTTAGACGATACTTTGCAGATAGCCGAAGAGGACTCTGTAGGAGACACCTTATATTATAAAGAACTCGAGATTATCATCGAGCAGGAAATTGACAAGATGCCGGCTCAACGGCGCACGGTCTTCTCCATGAGCCGTATCGAGGGACTGTCAAATGCCGAGATTGCTGAGAAACTCGGCATTAGCAAGCGTACGGTGGAATCTCATATTTCCCTTGCGCTACGCGATCTCAGGAAAGTAATGCCCCTCATGTCATTACTGGTGTTACTTACCGTGATGAAATGAAGTGCCTTGCGGATTGCCACCGAGGGTCTAAAATCAAATTTTAACTTATATTAACTCGCCTTGATTGCGTGTGGAAGTTCACAATTGTGTCTTCATAATGTAATCTAAAACAGTTTATGAACCTAACAGACCTTAGCCATATCATCAAGGACTACTTTGACGGAATAACTCCGAAGAGCTATTCCGAGCGCATCAGATTGTGGCTTCTGAGCGAGTCGCAGAAGGATGAGAAAAGCGCTGTGATGAAGCAAATATGGGATGGTTTGGAGCCTGGAGAGGCTGATACAGCAAGTGCTTTGCACACATTTCGTGAGAATCGCCATGAGTATGAGTGGAACCTGCATCGCAGAAATAGCTTTGTCAAGATCTTTCGTTGGGCTGCCGTATTGGCACTTCCGATAATAGGAGCAGTCGTGGCGTGGGTGTATTCCGGAAAGTATTATGAACGCAAGCAGCTGGTGGAGTTCTATGTCCCGGAGGGAAAGGTAGACTCCCTGATGCTTTCCGACGGTACGAAGGTAATCGTAAATTCTAAAACCACGATTCTGTATCCTTCGGCGTTCAATACCCACGGTGGTCAGCGTGATGTGTTTCTTCTGGGTGAGGCTCATTTCGAGGTGGTCAAGGATGCCGTGCGACCTTTTGTCGTGCACTCGGGGAAGTTGAATATCCAGGTGCTCGGTACCCAGTTCAATGTCAAGGCCTATTCCGATGAAGACCTTATCACGACAACTCTTGAAGAGGGAAGCGTGAAGTTGTATGATGACAACTACAGCGAGACGATGAAGCCCAACGAACAGATAATCTACAGTCGCAATGAGGGTCGCATGGCAAAGCGTGTCGTAAGGGTGAGGGATTTCAACTACTGGATGCTCGGAAACATGATATTCAGAGATCAAACCCTGCGCAGGATACTCAACGATCTGGGTAGCCGTTACGAAGTAGACTTCGTGGTCGATTCCTCCATAGACCTTGACCAGAAGTTCACCATGAACTTCACTGCCAAGGAAACCATCGACGATGTGCTGGAGGTTCTTGCCCGACTGAAAAAGAATTTGGAATATGATAGAAATGGTCAAACAATAAAGCTCTTCAAGAGTAGAAAGGAGGATTCTCAATAAAACACTACAGCATCTTTAGCAATTAAACCTAAACTATTAGTGAACTCAACTAACTTTATTCTCATACAAATCTGTCTCTTATACACATCTGACG
>CAUULA010000102.1:0-8694 GCA_963545855.1 uncultured Prevotella sp. | reverse complement strand
AATGAGGTGAAATATGAAGGATTAGAGCCTTGACACAGTTGAAATTACACTACCGTCTTGACTAATTCAATTCATAGATATATGAAGAAGTCTTTGAAGTTCACCTGCGGAATGCCGAGAGTGTAAAATAAACTGTGTTATTCTAATTTTTATTGTAGCCTGACACAGTTTCCTTTACACTCTCTAACTCCCCAACAAACATCTGACACTGTTTTGCCCGATAGCAAAACAACTGTCAGAACAAGTCTTGACTATTACACTTCATCTTCTTCCATGGACAACTTATAATTTTCGATTTCCTGTTGAAGGTTCTTGGCATGTTCCTTGAACATGAAGTCTTGGAATGGGACATTTGATTCCTCCTCTCTTGACCTCACCAAGGCATTGATATATTCGGCCTTGTCCTCCTTCAATACCTTATTGGGTACCAGGTCAAACTCATTCTGAAGATGATTCATGATCAACCTTGACATCCTGCCATTGCCGTCTATCCATGGGTGGATCGTTACGAGTTGCAGATGTGCGTCAAAGCTCAAACGGTATTGCTCATATACATCGGGGTTCTTTAACAGCTGTTCCCGTCTTTCGTTCATTTCCTTGCAGAAATCTTTTAGCTTCTGTGGGACTTTCAGGTAATTCATATAGGATTTTCCACCCTGTCCGGCTGTTACATTTACCAGACGCAGGTCTCCTTTTGAAGAATCGAAAGTTCCGGCAAGCGTGTTATATGTAGCACCGGTTCTCCTCATTACGATTGACGAGAGTTGCTTTAGCATATCAACAGAGAAAGGTGTATGCTCCTTTGCCAGTCCCATGCTCTGCTCATAAGCATCCTTCAGGTCAAGGTTCATGTTTTGCTCTATGATGTTTTTCCCTTTGGCCGTAATGCCTTCGTCGAAGAGCAGCTGGTTCTCCACCTCGGTCATCGTAGAGCCTTCAATGGCCGTTGAATGGGTCACAATTGAGTAGAGATAGAACTTTTCATAGTCTATCTGCTCTTGGAAGCCCAACCTTTTATGTTCTTCCAATATATCTAAAAATTCTTGCTTGTTCATAATTGTCTTACCTTTAGACAGCAAATATACTAATTTACGGCTGATTAAACAATTTTTTAATGAGAAAAAGTCCATCGTGCCAATGGCACAGCATTGTGCATTATAAAAAATCGGTGATTTTCCCCAGTTTCTTCTTTCTACATCAAACCGCAACAATTTCTTAATATATGTTATATTTTTGGTGTTGCTACATATCTTCTTTCTACATCAAACCGCAACGAAGGAGACTATTATGTGGCACTTCTCAAAGTTGCTACATATCTTCTTTCTACATCAAACCGCAACTGCTTTATCCTGTCCTAATTTCTCGGCATAGTTGCTACATATCTTCTTTCTACATCAAACCGCAACTCTACAACTATGACTTTATGAGGGCATACAGTTGCTACATATCTTCTTTCTACATCAAACCGCAACTTTCTCTTTCCATACCGGCTCACCGTTCTGTTGCTACATATCTTCTTTCTACATCAAACCGCAACGCACAGGTTCTTCATATTTATCTCCATTTAGTTGCTACATATCTTCTTTCTACATCAAACCGCAACTCATACTTTATGCTGTTGCTTTCATTCTTCGTTGCTACATATCTTCTTTCTACATCAAACCGCAACTGCAAAGGACGGAATGTGGAGCTGGCCGTCGTTGCTACATATCTTCTTTCTACATCAAACCGCAACCATCTCCTCACACTTCTTCTTTTCCTCTTGTTGCTACATATCTTCTTTCTACATCAAACCGCAACCGTAAGTTCCTCCAAGGCTTTTCCTGCGGCGTTGCTACATATCTTCTTTCTACATCAAACCGCAACCATGAGCGAATGGTAGATATTCTGATAAAGTTGCTACATATCTTCTTTCTACATCAAACCGCAACAGTTCACGTCGCCTGGTACAAAAGCGACAAGTTGCTACATATCTTCTTTCTACATCAAACCGCAACCTAAGATAACACTATCTGTGCGGACACGCAGTTGCTACATATCTTCTTTCTACATCAAACCGCAACTTTTTCCACAAGGTTATTAGCGGTTTCATGTTGCTACATATCTTCTTTCTACATCAAACCGCAACCAGAAGAGCACCCGTCCGAAGTGGTGGGTGGTTGCTACATATCTTCTTTCTACATCAAACCGCAACTGGTGTCAGACACACATCGGCAATATTGAAGTTGCTACATATCTTCTTTCTACATCAAACCGCAACGGACACGTCCACACGGCCTACGGACACATCGTTGCTACATATCTTCTTTCTACATCAAACCGCAACTGGATATTCAGGTGGATATTCAAACTGGAGTTGCTACATATCTTCTTTCTACATCAAACCGCAACCTGTTATTTCTGGTCTTCCTGATGGAAAGCGTTGCTACATATCTTCTTTCTACATCAAACCGCAACAACCGTTCAACCTCGCCCTGAAACTCAACTGTTGCTACATATCTTCTTTCTACATCAAACCGCAACGAAGGTGCGCTGGGTGTTGCGCTGAATGGAGTTGCTACATATCTTCTTTCTACATCAAACCGCAACTAGTTTTTTATGAATTTCAAAGAGAAACTTGTTGCTACATATCTTCTTTCTACATCAAACCGCAACTATGGAAACCAAGAAAACACAGCAAAGCAGTTGCTACATATCTTCTTTCTACATCAAACCGCAACTAGGAATGTAGGACAGTAGGAACATAAAAAGTTGCTACATATCTTCTTTCTACATCAAACCGCAACACCCTGCTGGAGGGTATCGCGGACGAACTGTTGCTACATATCTTCTTTCTACATCAAACCGCAACCACTCATCGACTCCCTGCCCATCGAGAACGTTGCTACATATCTTCTTTCTACATCAAACCGCAACTCCTTTGTGCTCTCAAAAACTTCTTTTGAAGTTGCTACATATCTTCTTTCTACATCAAACCGCAACAGGGCTATCTGCTGTATCATCAGGAGTTATGTTGCTACATATCTTCTTTCTACATCAAACCGCAACTTCGGTATCGTGATGCTCATCGGCGCACTGGTTGCTACATATCTTCTTTCTACATCAAACCGCAACGGAGAGCCTTGGAGGTGTTGTCGAGTTGCCGTTGCTACATATCTTCTTTCTACATCAAACCGCAACTATCGGTATTTGTATTCGTATTGGGATGGGTTGCTACATATCTTCTTTCTACATCAAACCGCAACTGCAACCGGAAAGTGTCTTGTGGATTCAGCGTTGCTACATATCTTCTTTCTACATCAAACCGCAACTATGTTACAAAGAAAAAATCCTAATCTTGGGTTGCTACATATCTTCTTTCTACATCAAACCGCAACGACGCTCGCCATCGTCCTTGGCGAGCTGAAGTTGCTACATATCTTCTTTCTACATCAAACCGCAACGGTGTTGCAGAACTCGCTGATTTCGCAGTGGTTGCTACATATCTTCTTTCTACATCAAACCGCAACCTTATATTGCCTGCTCCATGGCAAAGAACAGTTGCTACATATCTTCTTTCTACATCAAACCGCAACATATATCTTCTAAATACCTATATATCAATCATTTGGATGGCATCAGTTCAACATGAAACGGTTATTCTGATGTTTCTTTCTGCAAATTTACTAAAAAAATTCGAGTTGCATCGGCTGTGGCTCTTTTTTTGCCTTTATTTCACCCCATATATTTATAATATTTGAATATTGCTTGTCTGTTATGGTTAAAATACTCACCATGCCGCGTGAAGGTGTAAGCGATTTCACTCTTTTTATATGCACATGTGCGCTCTCCAAGGATCCACAATAGCGTATATAAACACTAAACTGATGCATGACAAAGCCATCTTTCTCTAATTCCGTACGGAACTTAGCCGATATATGCTTGTCCTTTTTAGTTACTGTCGGTAAATCGAACATGACAAACAACCACATAATATGATAACTATTCAACCGATCCTCACTCATTTCAACGCAGGAAGGCTTAAACTCTTTTGTTCTTTTGCCAAGCATTTGGCCAGTGATGCCATCGTCATCGACAGGCCGATATCAAGAGGTCGCGTCGCTTTGGGAAAACAAGTGTCGCTATACATTACATGGATGAGCCGCCCTTTGGACTCCTTATCCAGGTTTTCTTTACCTTCCTCAAGAAGTTGGAAGACAATTTCGTCAACAAAAGGCCGATAAGGTTCCATCATGTCATCGGCCAGTGGAAAAGCATTACTCCTGTTATGATGGAAGATTCCTAACGCGGGAAAGAGCCCCGAACTCATGATAGCCCTTGCCGTAGCAGCCCGCAATACCGTATATCCATAATTTAGCAAGGCGTTGATTCCCGGCAGGTCGCGATTACGGACAAAAGTTTTCCCAAACAATTCTTGAAAATAAATCCGTGCCGCAATGCCCTCGTTATTATTAGAATCGCCGGAAGCCACATTCTTATAATACGGCTTCAATTGCTCTCCGTTCTTACCATACTTGTTCAGCAGGCTGCTTTGATTCCGTATCTTGGTCTCGACAACTTGCTTCCACAGATTCTTCTTAAGAGGTTCTGTAGCATGAATCTGGTTTTGAAGAACTTCTCCCTGGGTATTGCCGGTGTCCAAACTCTGCAACATGGAAGCCGGCATACCCTTTTCATTACAGAACACCACTGCTATATTGTTATCCGACAGGGCGTTCAGCAAAGGCATCGTGATGGATACAAGGGCGTTATCTATCATTACAAAACTCAGATCTTCAATCGGAATCGTCCGCTTCTCATCAGGAAAGTCCTTCAGCCTGACGACCAACTGCCTGTCTTTCAAGGACAGCATGGCGGGATTCTGGAATACTACACTTCGCTTCAACATAGGCTATCTGTTAATAGGTGTGATTTTCCCAAGCTCTGATATACGGAAGTCCTTACCCTCAACAAGAGCATTCAGTTGGGTATGAAGCATCGTGATTGCCGGTCGATGCTCTTCCCCATTCTTGAATACACCATTTTTCGATTTGACTTCTTTCGACGCCCTTGCTTCTTGATGGTATCGCAAGTTTATCACGGCATATTTATTACCAGATATAGTCATAGACGACATACCAGAAACTTTATAAAGTCGCTTGCCTAAATCCTTATAGTCAGCAAAGTCTATTTCGGCAGCCGCCTTCTCGTAAAGGAGGACATGGGTACCTATCTTTAGCTTGCAATAAAGCGGGAAACCGTTTTTCGTACTTCTCTCCGGGACAATGGCAGGCCAGTCTCCCCTGTCCATGCTCTGTTTGTAATAATCGGCAGCTTCCAGATTATTCACGATCTCAAATTCGCGCTTCGGTTTTCCCTTCACCTCGCCCTCATAGATTGCCAACATATAGTTAAGGTCGTTTGCCACATGGAACTGCTGCTTGTAATCCTTCAGGGAAACATCTCTCTGCTTGCGGATATGCAACGGATTGGTTACAGAAGGCACAAACACCCTCACCTTATTGATGCGGATGCCTTTCTCCTTGTTCATATAGATGGGTTCTTTGATGGCTTCGGCAAACTTCTTCCCCGCAACGGCCTCCTTGACGATTTGCCTGACGGTCTCGTCGACAATCTGGTCAAGGTCTTTCTCACTGGTAAAACTGCTCAACGGCTTGCGTACCACATAGCAAATCTTACCCTCTCGTTCTATGGCTCCATAATAGGTGTCGAGATGCAGGCTGCCACGAGCGCTGTCTCCGGTGGCAAGAAACTTGCCGTGAGGCGTTCGCACCATTTTCCGTGCATGCTTCCTCATGTTGTCCGGAGTGTCATGAGCCACCAACAGACTTTGCTCTATGCCGAGCACATCCTCCGTGAATGTAGGCCATGGCTTCGGAAACTGCGGCCGCTTTGCCCTGCCCTCGTCGTAGGCTTCCTCTTCCCTGTAATAGCGTGCGCACTTATCATACTCCGCCTTGCCGATGCAAGCAATGGTGATGGCATCGATGCAATGGTGGATATGGTTGTCGCGGCTCTTCTTCTCATACTGGGCCTGAAGTCCCCACATCTTCCGGAACTCGGCGGTAGACGAGCCTTTCACCACATAGACATTGCTCTTGTTGCGGTCGCCCTTCTTATGGAAGAGCGATTTCAGATAGAGACCGGCATACTTCGACACGAGACCGATGCCCGCTCCCTGCCTGCGGGCAAAGCCTTCAGGCTCCTCGGTCATGGTGAAACGCTCATATTTGCCCCACCAGTAATCACGCTTCAGACGCAGCAAATGCTTTTTCTGGAGAATACTGTCTTTCTGCGCCTTGTCCATGCTGCCGTTGGTATGCAGCTTGTCGATTTGCGCAGAGAAATCTTCATACTTCTTCTTCCAAGGCTCCAGGCGAACGAGGATTTCCTCGTGATTGGCCAGGGCCGACGGCAGCTGCGCTTTCTTCACCTCGCGGTTGAAGCGACTCTCGCATAGGGTGAGATTCTCCATCGTACTGTCTCCACCCGCGCTTCGCGGCACGGTGTGCTCAATGTCAAACTTGGGGTTCGCCCCTATGAAGTCGGCTATGCCTATCCGCTTTCCCGTATAGAGGCATATATGCTCCTGCTCCTCCCAGAACTGGAACTTCTGCACCTCCGCCTCGGTGGGCACGATATCCTTGCCCGTCTCTTCCTTATAAAGCTTCTTTATTTCTTCCTCATACTGCTTGTGCCGGTTCTCCAGTTCTTTGTTATAGCGCATGATGGCCTGGCGCTTGTTGGAGTCGTTCAGTTCACGGGCATACTCGATGTGCACTTCGGTGTTTTCATCGATTGTCCCGGCCTTGAGCAATGCGTTCACCACCTTCCTTAGCTCATGGAGCGAGCGCATGGCCATGGGGTTTCGCACGGAAGAGGTGCGCGGCGAGCCCAGCTGATAGACGCCCGCCTCATTTCTTCGGGCGTCCTGATAGGTCTCGATCATCGAGGGATGGTAGAGCCTCTCCGCCGCTCCGGGATCCAGACTGAAGTTGTCCTGCAGGAATCCCTTGATGCAAAAGTCCTTTGTGGCAAGGTCTTTATCCTCAAGATAGGTCTTCACATTCTCAAGGATGAAGTCCTTCTTCTCCTCCCACGCATACTCACCGACGATGGAGGGAATGTTCGCCATCGCCACGGCATGGGAGTAAATCATTCCCTCACGCAGGAAAGGCAGTATCTTGCGGATGGCTTTCAGGCTCAGGGAGGCGAAGTTGTGCGTGAGCCGGATCTTGGAAAACAGCTCGGCCTTTTCGTCGTCAAGCTGCAGCCTGTCTTTCGCGAAGGCCACGAGATGCTCCTTGTCGGCAAACGAATAGAGCACATTCCATACATCGTCGGCCATCTCGCGGGCGGTCTTCAGCGTCCCGTCCTTCCTCGTGTTGAGCGTATAGGTCTCGGCAATGCCCTGACACCAGTCGTCGCCGAACACCTCCTTCAGCTGCGCCGTGGTCGGACTGCCCGCAACGCCCTGCGTCATACGGAAGTTAAACTTATAGGGCTTGTTCCCCTTATCCCGCATATGCTGATAATTATTCTTGCCCGCAATGGCCTTGGCAATGTCCTCGAAATCGAAGTTCAACTTGCTCTTACGATAGAAGAGGCGGTCGATGTAGCGAATCTCGTCGGCATCCAAGGAGCGGGGAGAGAAGTCGTAAGGCCCCTGCACCCTCACCGAATTGAGGAAGCAGAGCCTCCTGAACTCCTCAAAGTCAGGATGGGAGTCGGCACAGCGGGGACAGCGAGGCTCGAAGGTGCATTTCCCCACGCCTTGCCGCTGCGACTTCAGCGGCCGCTGGAAATAGAGGGCACGCTCCAGTTCCTTCGTCAACTGCTCGTCAAGACCTTGTTTCCGGCAGATGGCATGGAACTCTCTCTTGTAATGCTCCTCACGGGCCGTATACCGGCTGCGCAGCCTCACGAGGTTGCCCTGCTCGCTATAGAGCTTGAAGAAGTAGTCGCCCAGATATTCGCATCCCGCCTCCTTCATCTCGTCGGAGAGCGCCGTGATGGCTCCCTTCACCTTTCCGGTCTCCTTCTCGTCGGTCTGCTCGAGGCGGTTGCTCAGGAATCCGCGCCGCTGCGCCAGGTGATAGAGCGCCCGGCCGAGCACGAACCGCTCTCCGATGTCATTCAGGTCGAGCTGCCTGTGCAGGCATAGGTGGCGGTAATAATAGGGGTTCTTGTCCTCGTTGTCGCTCGTGCGCTGCCAGAGCATGAAGTCGTCGTTCAGCGGATACTTCTTGTGCACATGCCATTCGTGCAGCTCCTCGTCGGAGAGACGGGGGCAGAGATTATGGGCCACCAGCACCCGCAGCACCTCTATCTTGCGCAGGCGGCGGCGGAAATATTGCCGGCGCAAGGCCCGGTGGCCGGTGCGCTCGGCGGCCCTCGACGACTCGATGCCCTTCTCGATCTTCACGCCTTCCTGAAAGATAATCTCTCCACGATCGACGAGCGCATACTCGCCACTCTCCTCATCACGGTCCACGACAGCCCATCCAAGGCTGTTGGTGCCGGTATCCAGTCCCAGGATCCTCTTCTTCATATTAGATATTATTTAAAAGATTTACAAGAAAAAGTTTGTAGTTTCAAATATTATGCCTATATTTGCACCATAAGATTTTCTACATCTTATCGCAATAAGGCTATATGCCGAAGGTTGTTAGACCTACGACCCCTCCTCGGAGG
>CAUULA010000101.1:0-9306 GCA_963545855.1 uncultured Prevotella sp. | reverse complement strand
ATTACATTGTAAGATTAGTATACTGTCAAAAAAAGATTTAAGTCGTCTACGGTATTGATTGCAAATATAGTAATTTTTCCTAAAGAACAAAAAAAATAGGATGCTTTTTTCCATAAATTTCCATTCCCGTGAAGAAAAGCCGCCGGAAGCCCCACCTAAATAGATAAGGTGCAGGATGGGAATTGCCATCTTTTAGTCTTTTTTAATGAATTTTGCTTTGAGATGAGCACGCATTCTCGTAACTTTGGGCAGCTAAATTTATTGCATTATGAAGAAAACTATCTTACTGATCCTTTCCCTGACGGCCTGTCTGGGCGCGCTCGCGCAGTATCAGCCTACGCAGGAGAACCTGAAGACCCGCAAGGACTTCCAGGACATGAAGTTCGGAATCTTTATCCACTGGGGCATCTACTCCATGCTCGGCGACGGCGAATGGGTGATGAACAACAAGAACCTCAACTACGAGGAGTATCCCCATCTGGCCGACGGGTTCTATCCCTCCAAGTTCAACGCCGACGAATGGGTGAAGACCTTCAGGGAGGCCGGAGCCCGATACATCACCTTCACCACCCGCCACCACGACGGATTCTCCATGTTCAAGACCGAGCAGTCGGACTATAACATCGTCGACGGCACGCCCTACGGCAAGGATGTGCTGCGCTCACTGGCCGACGCCTGCGACCGCGAGGGGCTCTCGCTCCACCTATACTATTCCCACCTCGACTGGGGCAGGCCCGACTACCCGCTCGGCCGCACGGGGCGGAAGCTCGGAAGACCGACCGACCGGCAGAACTACGACAGCTACTTCCAGTTCATGAACCGTCAGCTCACCGAACTGCTCACCCACTACGGCAAGGTGGACTGCATCTGGTTTGACGGCTGGTGGGACCACGACTCCGACAAGACGCCCTTCGACTGGCGACTCGACGAGCAATACGCCATGATCCACAGGCTGCAGCCGGCATGCCTCATCGGCAACAACCATCACCACACGCCCTATCCGGGCGAGGACATGCAGATGTTTGAACAAGACCTGCCCGGACAGAACACCTACGGCCTCTCGGGTCAGGACATCGGGCAGCTGCCCCTGGAGACCTGCCTGACCATGAACGGAAGCTGGGGCTACGACATCACCGACAAGAAATACAAGACGGCCGACTTCCTGATACAGCAGCTCGTGGGCGCCGCAGGACGCAACGCCAACCTGCTCCTCAATGTGGGGCCGCGCCCCGACGGACAGCTGCCCGTGGAGGCCGTGGAGCGCCTGAAGGCCATCGGCGGCTGGATGAAGCAGAACGGAGAGACCATCTACGGCACGCGCGGCGGCATCGTGGCTCCCCACGACTGGGGCGTTACCACGCAGAAGGGCAACACGCTCTATGTGCACATCCTCAACTCGCCCGACAAGGAACTCTTCCTCCCCGTGGCTCCGCAGAAAGTGGCCAAGGCCCGCCTGTTTGCCGGCAAGAAGCCCGTGGGCGTGCTGAAGTCCAGGAGCGGAGTGCTCCTCCAGCTGCCCGCAGCGCCCAAGGGCGTGGACACCATCGTGGAGGTTACCCTGAAATAGGAAAGGAACCTTGCCCTGACCCTCCCCTAAGGAGAACCCCTCTCTATCTTTGCCCAAAGGGGAGAGGGTCAGAGTGAGGTGTCAGAGAGAGAGGTATTATCCCTTTCAAAGAGGGGCGTTGAGAAGGAGGATATTGGGAGGTTTTTCTTCTAACGGCCTTTTACTCTCCTTTTAGCCGTTAAAAGCTCGCCTTTTAACCGTTAGAAGCCCGCCTTTTAACGGCCTTTTACTTTGCGATGTTCGTCCTCCTTAAAAAACATTAAACTCCATATCGGGAAATAACACCATGCGATATTTTTCATTATGTTTGTAAAACAGCCCCCTGGAAGAGAATCCAAGAGTGAAAGGCTATATCGCCTCGGCAAACTCAAACCAAACCCATCAAGACTATGAGATATCTGATATTGCCCGCCATGCTGCTCCTCATGAACGCAAGCATCTGCGCGCAGACCAGCAAGCGGCAGAGACTGAAATGCGAGTATGTGAAATCTGAGTTCGACATCGAGTGGAACATACCGAGAGGATTCCATGTAGGAGAGGAGGACGAACTGGTCTACGGCCCCAACATGAGCCATAAGCCCGATGTAACATACAGCGGATTCACCTATTGGATGACGGCCCTCTCGCAAGGCGAAGACTGCAAGCTGCTCTATCCCCAGTTTTTCCTGCTCACAAGATTTTACCAGAAGAAACCCGAAGACAACCTCGCCAACACCATGCTTCAGGACGAATTGTTCAGCACAGTGAACGACGGCCGTCCCATATTTCATGAAACCTGCCTCAAGCCGGAATGGATGAAATACATCACCGCCTATGGCGGCGAGGAGGCAAGGCACGACTTCAACGCCGACTCCGTGTTCGTGGTCGACTTCCCCATCACCCGCCCGTTTCAGGACAAATACACCCACTGCCTGGGCATCTATCTGAAGAAGGCGGGCTACTTCCCCGTCTTTCTGAAATGCCTCCTCACCGACCAAGGCTACCGGGAGAAAGAGCGATACCTCGCCGCCGCCCGTCAGGCCGTCAGATACGGCAACGGTCCGTGGAGCTACGACCAGAAGAAAATCGAGGATTCCTTTTCCAAGTTAATGGAAGAAATGAGAGACGAAAAGGGAGAATAAGAGAATAATAAGGATAAAAAAGCCAACAGCCAACTCCCTCCCCGCCTCTCCCCCCACGGGGAGAGGCCAGTTACCTCGTACCCCAAGGTGAGGGTCGGGGTGAAGTCTTATTTCTCCTTCTTCCCGAAGTGCGGGTCAATCTTGAGGAAGGCCGTAACGAGATAGGTTACGGAACAGAAGGCCACGACGATGAGGAAGAACATGCGGTAGCCCACGGCCTCCTGCAGCGCGCCGGCAAACAGGCCGGGAATCATCATCGAGAGCGCCATGAAGGCCGTGCAGATGGCATAGTGGCTGGTCTTGAACTCGCCCCGGCTATAATAAATAAGGTAGAGCATATAGGCCGTGAAGCCGAAGCCGTAGCCGAACTGCTCGAGAAACACGCAGGCGTTCACCGTGAGCAGGCTCGTGGGCAGCGCATAGCTCATGTAGACATAGACCAGGTCAGGGATGGTGATGGCCATCACCATCGGCCAGAGCCATTTCCTCAACCCGTCCCGGCCGGCAGCCATGCCGCCGAGGATGCCGCCCAGCGTGAGCCCGATGACGCCCACCGTGCCCTGCACCAGCCCGTATTCCTGAGGCGATAGCCCCAGTCCGCCGCCGTGGCGGGCATCGATGAGGAAGAGGGCCGACACCTTGGCCAACAGGCCTTCGGGCATGCGATAGAGCAGCATGAAGAGTATCCCTACGAGCGCGTCGCCGCGCCATGTCCAACGGCTGACGGTCTCCCGGCTGCCGTCGGGATGTTCCACCTCCTCCTCATGCTCCACACGGATGAAGGTCTTGATGGTGTTGAGGAACTCCCGCCAGATAGTCAGGACGGAGATGTCGTGGCGGGACGCGTCCTCCCGAGGGCGCGGCAGGATGTAGGCATGCCACAGCCATAGGGCGATGAAGAGGCCCGTAACGCCGTAGAACATCAGCGCCCACGAGAAGCTGATGGAGTTTCGGTAGATGACCTGCAGGTTTCCGGCAATCATCACGAGGATGCCCTGCCCGAAGATCGTGGCCAGCCGATAGAAGGTGGAGCGGATGCCCACGAACCAGGCCTGCTGGTGATCGTCGAGCCCGAGCATGTAGAAGCCGTCGGCGGCAATGTCGTGGGTGGCGCTCGAGAAGGCCATCACCCAGAAGAAGAACAGCGAGCCCTGCAGCCAGAGCGAGGTGGGGATGGTGAAGGCCACGCCCCCGAAGGCCGCGCCGATGAGCAGCTCCATCGACACGATCCACCACCGCTTGGTGCGGATGAGGTCGATGAAGGGGCTCCACAGCGGCTTGATGACCCACGGCAGATAGAGCCACGAGGTATAGAAGGTGATCTCGGCATTGCTCAGGCCGAGCTGTTTGTAAAGGATGACGGAGATGGTCATCACCGCCACATACGGCAGCCCTTCGGCGAAATAGAGGGTAGGAACCCAGCTCCACGGTGTCTTTGCTCTCATAGATTCATGTTGGTTGTTTTCTCCGCTCCCGTCCCGCCCCATGGGAAAGGCGGCGGGAGCGGGGCGGTTATTGATAGATTCTCTGGATTTCAGCTCCTTGATAGTAGTGCAGGAGGATGTCATGATAGTCGTAGCCCTGCTCGCCCATCACGGCAGCCCCTATCTGGCAGAGGCCCACGCCGTGGCCCCATCCGGCTCCGTGGATGACGAATCGCTGTGGGATGCCGTCCCGCATGCCGAGCCTGTCGACCACGAAGGCCGAGCTGTAGAGATGGGTCTCGCTGAGCGCACGGCGTATCTCCAGCTCCTTGCCGATGGTGAAGGTGCGCTCGGTGCCCACGATCCTGAGCTTTGAGATGCGCCCGCTCCGGCCCCGTTCCACGGGAATGAGGTTGACGATGGCACCGAAGTCCATCTTCAGCTTGTCCGAGATGAGGGCCGAGAGCTCGTTCTGGCCGTATTCCACTGTCCACCGATAGAAGTCTTGCGTCTCCCGGTCGTAGTTGTTGAGCACCTCGGCGAGCACCCTGCCGTCGGCCGTGTTGCAGAACGCCGGCTCACTGGAGCGAATCCAGCGGTCGGCCTCGGCCTCCACCGTGAGGTCGGGCTCCTGCCGCCTCGACGGCGAGATGCCCTGCGCGATGTCGCGCACGGCCACCAGATAAGGCTTCGGCGTGTCCTCCCAGCAATACTGGTATTCCTCGCTCATGCCGCCGCAGCACTTGGAGAAGCGGGCATCGCAGATGCCTCCCTCTGAGGTGAGTATCTGCCCGCGGGTGTCGGCCACGGCTTCGGCCACCCTCCTGCTGGTCTCCTTCGTGATGCCCTGATAGCGCTGGCAATGGTCGTCGGCACAGACATCGAAGATGGTGTGGTCCTCACGGTCGTACCAGCGGATGAGCTCGTCGTCCTTCTTGATGAACGAGAAGAAGCTGTCGGCTTCCTCGCCGAGCCGCTGCCGCCGCTGCATCTGGGCCAGCAGCCAGCTGCGCGAGATGACGGCGTGCGCCTTCAGCAGCTCCAGACTGGAGGTGGCGCTCATCTCGCTTGAGATGACGCTCTCCAGATATTGCTCCACGGGCAGCTCGTTGATGGCGCATACCTTGTCCTCCTCGACCACGAAGCGCAGCGTGCCGAGAAAGGTCTGCGTCTCCTTGCGCTCCCAGTGGAAGTTGACGCCGATGGTAACATCGTGGAGCGAGAAGGAGGCGGCGGCCCCCTGCGGGGTGAAGCACAGTTCCTTGTATTGGTTGCCGTTCCACAGGATTCCGCCCTCGGCGAAGCCCACCACCTGCTCCCCGCTGATCTCCCTGCCCTTGGCCAGATAAGGCTTGTTGAGAGAGAATCGGATCTCCTCGCCGCTCACGATGCCTACGCTCACCTCGGGTTCCTTCCGGCAAAGCCCGTCAAGACGCGGGTGCTCTTTCTCCTCGTGGGCCTCCAGGGCTGCCGTAACGGCGGCCGTCTGCTCGTCGGCGAGGCTCACCTCTTTTAATATACAGACGGCCGTGGCCGCGTCGAGCCTCTCGAAATCCTCGGCCCGCACCGTGATCAGGAGCCCGCTCATGTCGAGGGCGCCGGGGCTGATCATGATTTGCTCCGCCCCCTCCCGGTAGTAGCAGTCGGGGCGGTGCTTGCGGCGGGGGAAGACCACGCTCACATATTCGTCGGCCGTGCGCCATGCCACGATGTTCATCATCGGCTCCGTGTCGCCCTCCTGCACGGGCAGCACCTTGTAGAGCAGACGGAAGAGCTGGCGGTCGGCATCCTGCGACCGGCTGCGGATGACGAAGGCCGGGACGGGAAAGTCGTGCAGCACGGAGAGAGTGGCGTCGTCGCCGAGCGTTACCACGGCCTGCAAGCCTCGGCTCAGCCGCTGCCACTCCGCCTGCAGCGGAAGGACACCGCTCGTGCCGGCCTGGAAGTGCAGGTGGTCGGGAGCCGAGGCTCCGCACCGCGGACCGTTGTAGAACACCGTCAGGTCGGCAAACTGCCCGAGCAGTCGGTGCATCTCGCCATAGTCGTTCAGGATAGCCTGCGGCTGATGGCGGCGTGCAGGAAGGGTATAGTGTACGGGCAGGATGGGGAACGGATTGACGAGCAATTCAAAGCGATCGTCCACCACCTTCACCATCTGTTGCGGTGGTCGGTTTTCCTCACAGAGGAAGCAAGGGCGTTCCGCAAGGCTTTTACGATCTATCTGCGCTCCCGTGGAGACCATGCGAGCAGGGTTGTACTGCACACAAAGGGTGCTCTCACCACAGAGCAGTCGCCGTGTCTCAACCGATTTCAAGTCGTGGAAATGGCGGCGGGCCTCGTCCCACACCTCCAGCTGGCGGTTGAAGAACCGCTGCAATCCGTCGCCCGCAAGCAGGTCGCCGGCTCCCGAGAGCATGCGCTGCCGGGCATTCAGCTCCAGCGTGCGCAGCCGGTCTTTATAGAGATTGTTGGCATTCGTCCTGTCAATGCTCAGCGCATGGTCGCTGTTGCCCGTCCACCGGCGGCAGAGATAGAGCTCGTCGTAGATGCGGCCGATGCGGTATCGGCGCGAGAAGGCCAGTCCCACGGCATAGTCCTCGCCGTAGCTGGTGTTGGGGAAGCCTGTCTGCCGGAGCAGCGGCGTGAAGAAGGCGCGCGGCGCCCCCATCCCGTTGACGCGCAGGGCATTGTTGCAGCCGTTCTCCTCGGTCCACTCCCGATGGTCGATGAGCCCCGGCGGCAGCGTGTTGAGGTCGAAGTCGCACATGCGGTAGGAGCCCACGATCATCGCCGCCTTCTGCCGGTGGAACTCGTTGACGATGCGCTGCAGGGTGTGGGGAGAGGAATAGAGATCGTCGCTGTCGAGCTGCACGGCGAAGCGGCCGCAGCGCACATCGTGCACGGCCATGTTCCAACATCCGCCGATAGCCAGGTCGGAGCGCTCCGGAACGAGGTGGCAGACGAGAGGGTTCCCGGCGGCTATCTCCTCGACGATGAGCGGCGTGCGGTCGGTGGAGTGGTTGTCGACGACGATGACATTGAACCTGAAGTCGGTCTTCTGCCCACAGGCCGAGTGCACGGCGTCGGCAATCGTCCGCTCACGGTTATACACGGGGATGACGACCGATGCCTCGTATTCGAAGTCCTGCTCGCCGAAGTCGGGCTGTGCATAGAGCGAAGGGTCTACGAGCGCACCCATCTCACGGAGATGCTCGGTGCAGGCCCGCTCCATCTCTTCCTGCGCCTCACGGTTGCGCGGGTCCACATAGTCGAACTGCCGCTCGCCGCTCCTGCGGGTGTCGGCCTCTTGCACGGTGTAGAGAAACTCGTTCAGGTGGAAGAGCTCGCCGCCACGAGAGAGGAAGAGGCGCAGGTCATAGAGCCCCGCAAAGCGATAGTCGGGATGCGGCAGGGCGGCATATTCGCGGAGCAGCGAGGAGCGGACGAGCAGCAGCTGGCCGAAGTCGAAGTCGTCTCTCAACGCTCCTTTCTGGTAGTCGATGACGGGATGGCTGTGCCGCTCGCCGCCCTCCACGGTGTAGTGGTCGGCATACACCATGGCGGCATCCCCGTCCACGGCCACCCGCAGCATGCGTTCCAGGGCATAGTAGCCCAGCGTGAAGGGCGCGGCCTTCTGGCTCAGGAGCACATACTCGGCCTCGGCACAGGCCGCCATCCGGAGCATCGTGGCCGTAGACCGTAGCGAGTCTACCTCCACCACCCTGCAGTCGGCGGGAACACGGTCGGCCTCGGCAAACCCTGCCGACACCAGTAAATAAATATATCGGGTGGTCTTGCTCTGCCTCAAGGCCTCGAGCGTGCCCTCCAGCGCGCCCAGGTCGTCGCAAGGCAGGAAGCAGTCGATCAATTGTCTCATTTTTCCGAAAAACTGTTTAACTGATTGCAAACTTACAAAAAAAACGGGAAAACCGGAATGATTATGGGAAAAAAGCGTATCTTTGCCCGGATAAAGAACGGAAGGACAAGACAACTTCCCTGAAATCATAACATTCTTATAACGACACGACATGGACTTACAATTGGCAATCGTGATAGGACTGGTCGTCTTCTTCGCCGTCTGGATTCTGCTCTACCAGCGCAAGAGGCGGCAGGAGGCGCAGATGGGGCTCGACCTCGAGACCCTGATAGACGAGGAAGACTGGCGGGGCGTGTGCCGCCTGCTGCGCCGCCAGCTGTGGCTCTGGGGAGCCGTCATAGCCGCCACGGGGTTCGTCCTCGCCGGCCGCATCATGGTCGGAGGAAGTCCGTGGGTGCCCGCGCTGATGCTGGCCTACTTCGCCTATCGCTACATTCCGCTGGTGAGAAGCTATAGGAACGCCGCCTATAACCGGCGTGTCAGGAGCGAAGAGCAGGAGGAACGGGCGGCCATGGACGAGGCCGTGCGCCGGTTTACCAGTCTCATGGACTGCCCCTGCACGATTCTGGGCAACGACTGCTCCGACGAGAAGGCCACGGCCCGCTACGAGGAGGCCTTGGAGCGCGGCAGGAAAGAAGGATTCTGGCCGTGCATAGCCTATCTGGACGAAATCCTCCTGGAATCGATGGACATCGCCATGGAAGATGATTCCGAGACCGATTCGCGCGAACTGAACCGGGAAGACATGCGCCGGTGGTGTGAGAAACAGCTCCGCAAGCCCGTGGGCGACGGCAAGGCCGTGCTGCAGGCAAGGCGCCGTGAGACGAGGGAATCCGTCGAGGAAGACGAAGCGGGAGCCCGGCAGCACGATGCCATGGACACAGAGACCGAGGCCGACGAGGCAGAAGCAGTGAACGGACTGGCGCAAGCTTCCGACACGGCAGTCGCCGTGCTCCTCGAGATTCCCGTCAAGGAGCCGTGGCAGATATTCGCATGGCTGCCCTACGGAGGATGGAACGAGTGCCCCGAAACCGACGAACACATGAGCGTGGCCAAGTATTGGTATGAACGATACGGAGCCGTCCCGGCGGCCATCGGTGGCGACACGCTGCAATATTACTTGACGAAGCCCCTCCCGACAGCCTACCTCGAGGAGGCGGCACAGGAGCATTTTGCCTACTGCGAGGACTCCGTCTACCAAGGATACGGCAGCGTCGCGGCACTCAGGGCTGTCATCGGGAAGTCATCCTACTGGTTCTTCTGGTGGGACCTGTCTCTTATACACATCTGACGCTGCCGACGACTAGTCGAGTGTAG
>CAUULA010000100.1:0-9321 GCA_963545855.1 uncultured Prevotella sp. | reverse complement strand
CACTCGACTAGTCGTCGGCAGCGTCAGATGTGTATAAGAGACAGAGGTTAAAATGGGGGGGTATAGTTAAATATCCATAAATAATTGGTGTTAAAAGATATTGTGGCTACCTTTGCACGCGATATCAGGTATCCTCCCATATCGTTATTACGGATAAGGGGAGGGGTCTCGTATAGAGAGTTGCACAATGGGGAAGTTTAATCTATGCTATTTCCGATATTTTGATATCTGGGCGGTTTTCCGTCCTCAATCAGTAATTAACACATTACCTGAACTGTAATTGGCAATTAACAATTCTAATCTATAATAATAAAACTTGGATAAACAAATGAGAAAAATCTACATGTTAGGAGTGCTTTGCTTGATGGCGATAGCCGTCAAGGCCGTGCCTACCGTTAGCAAGGAGGGCAATGTGCTGATTATTACGGTAAATGCGCCAGGCGACCTTGCCTCGTCAAATTTCGACGACGAGCAGCGGGCTGCCACCAGGGTGAGGCTGATTACGGCGGCAGAAGTGAGCCTCAGCACTTCCGATGTCAAGGATTTCCTGGGTCAAGACTGGCAGACGCCTCAGTTCAGCATGATGACCGACTTGGATTTGAGTGATGTGAATCTTGCCAACAGTGCGGACATCATTCATCTCAGAAATTCAAAAAACCTGAATCATGGCGGCACTCTGGGCACGCTCACGCTGCCCAGAGTATTGGAGTCGTTCCCTCAAGGCACGCTGGACGATGGCACGAAATGGACTAAAATCGTATTCCCGAATGTCGGGGAAGGGAAAGAGGCGCAGACGGTTATCGCCGACGGTGCCTTTACCGGCATCAAGTCGATTAAGGAAGTAGTGATAGGCACGAGCGTGAAGCACATCGGGCGGAACGCCTTCGACCAATGCTCCAACCTTGAGTCTCTGGATTTCCTCTATGGGGTAACGCACATCGATGCCCATGCCTTTAATGGATGCACCGGCCTCAAGGAGGTTGTGCTGCCGGAGAGTCTTGTCGATATTGGCGTGCAAGCCTTCGGTGCCTGCTCCAATCTTACCTCCATACGCCTGCCCAATTCGTTGAAAAAGATTCAGCGGGAGGCTTTTGCTAACTGCAGCGGTCTCACGAAGATCGTGATTCCGGCGAGTGTGGAGCAGATAGAGAATCTGGCCTTTGATAACTGTACGGGTCTGACGGATGTATATGTGTTAGGTAAGGATACCAAGTGTGCCAACCAGGCCTTTACTCCCACCAGCATGACCTACGGCTATTCGTATACCGGGACGGGCAACGGAGAGACTGTTTCCATCGAACAATTCACCACCCAGACGGGCAAATATCTCTTCCTGCATTATCCGAAGGAGGCCTATGAGACCTATGTGAACAAGTATACCCGCCTTATCGGGACTCATGAATATGATCAGCAGACAGAATATCCTGGCTATAACAACAAGTGGGTCGTAGACGAGAAAGGCAACAAACTGCCCGTGATGGCCGACAACTATTTTGAGGGCAAGGGCGGCGAGTATGCCGGCTGGTGGAACTTCATGCTCTCAAAGCCCGTTACCCATATATATGAGGACCACCGTCTGGTAGACGGGAAATGGTATTCCGTCTGCTTTCCTTTCGACCTGGATGCCGTAGAAATAGGCACGGCTTTCGGCAGTGCCACGGAAGTATGTGAGTTCTCTGGGGCAAAAATCGTGAAGGACGACGACGACAACGACTGCCTGACATTGAGCTTTAGCGAGCCGGTAACCTCGATGAAGGCCCATCATCCATACATGATTCATCCCGGACTGCACAAGGCGGAGAGCGTTGCGATAATAGGAAAGCAGTTCGAGGAGGCCACGGACCCCGGTCAGTTCAAAGAGGAACTGGAAAGGGAGTCCGTAACCAAGACGGATGAGAAGGGCATAAGCTACACCTTCATCGGCAACTATGCGAAGGATGTGTATGTGCCGCGCTATGGTTACTATTACTATTCAGGCACGGATCCCCGCTGGAGTAACGGCTTCTACAAGGCTAATCGCGACAACGCAAAGTTTACCCCTACCTCGGCTGTCGTCAAGGTTAGCCGCGATAACGGTATCACACATGCCAAGGGAGTATTCTATGACGAGCCCGGCGGAACCACCACGGGCATCGAGTCTGGGCTTGCGGGAGTATCGCCATCTTCGGGCAGGGCCTCGGGCAATGTCTACAGCGTCTTCGGCCAGTTGGTGCGCAAGGGGTCTGTAAGCCTTGACGGACTGCCACAAGGCGTTTATATAGTGAATGGTAGGAAAGTAGTGGTTCGTTAATTAAGGAAAGGAAAAAGATGAAAAAGAAATATACTGCCCCCGAATGCCTCATTATCTTTGTGGAAGGTAGCGAGGGACTGATGGCCGCCTCGGGCCGAAAAGAGGGATACGAGATTGGTGGTCCGGGATCGCAATGGCCGGAGAATGGAGACATCAAGGAAGACAATGGCGACGGACCGGGCGTTTCCGGTGCCAAGGGCCATTCCTTCCTCTTCGACGAAGACTGACCCTCTGCATCTCTGACTTCATAAAAAAATATGCGGAAATGAGATAAGACCAATGAATATTTTTCGTACTTTTGCAGTAGATTTTCAAGGTTCTTCGTTTATGAGGCATGAATTTATGAGGTTTGTGGAAGAGTTGGAGCATGAGTTTGGCAAGCATCTGGATGCCCGCAAGCTGTGGCATTGGGTGAGAAATCACAAGCATCTGTCAAGCGAGACGCTCGACAAGCTGGCCTTGCTGACGGGTTTCCAGACATGGAACGACCTTCAGGAGGCGCTCCGTGGAGAGGGAGACGCCTCGCTGAATTATGAGGATGAGGAGTCTAAGAAGGCTTAGCCTTCAGGCTTCTGCAGTTTATCGGGTATGAAATAAAAAGCCTCACCTGGGTCGGATGATTCTCAAGTGAGGCCTTTTCTTTTGTCTTCGTCCTTATTCCTTGGGCATCCAGGTGCAGATTTGCTTGCCCTTCCATCCGTCCACCGACGAATAGTCCACCATGTGGATGCTGCCCGTGGCCGTAGGCACGAGGAATTCCATGCGTGTGCCGGGCTTCTGCGGCTTGACGGGCGTGAGCTTCACTTCGCCGTTGGCATCGGCCTTTATTCTTACGGGCTTATTGTAGTCGGGGTCTATGTTCTCGTCGCGGGCAAGCACGATGGGGCCATAGGTTACGGCCTCATAGTTCCATCCGGCAGGATTGCTGCCGTGAGGAGCCTCGACGAGCCTTGCCTTCATGTCGAGGACGAGCTCTATCCGGTCTCCTTTTCCCCATTTACGGTCGACGGCGAGGTATTTTCCCGCCACGGCATTCTCCACGGGACGGCCGTTGACGCTCACCTTCGTGTCTTTGCTCCATGCGGGAACATAGAGGCGGAAGGTGAACTTCTCACCCCTCAACTCCGTGAGTTTGATCGACACCTTATTATTATATGGGAAGTCGGAGACAATGCGGAACTTCACCTCTCTGCCCTTTGGGGTCTTGGCCGTGATGTCGGCGGCATTGTAGAGGTTTACCACCGGGCCCTCCTTGCCCTGCATGACGGCCACGAAGGGGATATAGGCCAGCCCCATCGGGCCGCTCAGGTTGCAGCAGGTAACGGGCAGCCCGTCGATGTTCGTGCCCCATCCCGAGTCGGTAACCTTGCGCCCGTTGAGCAGGTTTACATAGCTGAATCCGTCGCCCCCCGGCTTCATGGCTCCGAGGAGTCCGTTGTAGATGTATTTCTCGATATAGTCCACGGCCGACGGCTCGCCCGTGAGGCGCAGTATCTGGCTGCAGAGCTTCATCCAGGTAACGCCCGCACAGGTCTCCATCATCCGCTGGATGTTGGGGTTGGTCTGCTCCAGGGCGGTGTCGTCCCAGGCCTCACCCCTCCATTTAGGATAGTAGGGCTGGTCGGCTCCTCCGTTTCCGATGAGGGTGATCTCCCGCTTTTTGATGTTCTCGAAGAGGTTCATGATGGCCGTGCGGATGCGCTCGTCGCCCGTGCAGCGATAGTATTCCACGGCTCCCTCGAAGAGGGAAAGCATCTCGTAGGCCTTGGGATAGCCGGCTCCCATCTTGCGTGGCAGCACATTGTCGCAGGCTTCCTGAAACAGGTCGGCACCCTTGCATCCGCCCTCCTTGACCAGATAGGTGCAGAAGTCGAGGTATTTCTTGTCGCCCGTGAGCTGATACATGCGCATCATCGGTTCCATGACGGTGAACGACTCGATGCCGTTATGGCTCCAGCCCTGTGTGGTCATGCGGGTTTTTGGCGCATAGCCTATCTGGTCGACAATGCTGTTGGCCTCGTCGACCATGAGCTTCAGAACGCGCGGGTCCTGCTTCACATGGGCGTAATACTGGCTTAGGCCGAGCAGGACATACTTTCGCTCCCACATGTCTCCTCCCTTGCCGTAGGGCTGTTTGTCGGGGGGGACGGTGGCAATGGTACCATTGCTGCGCACCACTCCGAACACTTCCTCGACCGTCTGCTCGAGGATGGCCTTCAGCTCGGCGTCGTGCGTATATCCATAAAGCATCGAACCGCTGCGCACGGCCTTGGCCCACATCTCGCCGAGAGCGAACATTGGCGCGCCCTTTACATAGAAATCCATGAGCTTCTTGTAGGGCACCACGCCCTTGTTCCAATGTTCTATGCTGTTCAGAATGTCGTTCTGGAAATAGTTGGTGAGCTGAACCTGCCCGTCGGGGAGCGGTTCGAACACATCGTTCACCTTGACGACCTGCCCGCTTGCGGTGGTGGCACAAACTGTCATGGCCGTCAGGAAGAGGCCTTTGAATAGATGTTTCATGATACTTTAGTTTTCGGCAAAGATACTCAAAACTGGCTGCCCGTGCAAGCTTTCTTTCCCTTTTTGCCCCCTGAAAATGATATTTGTTGCGCAAACCTGTCATCTTTCACGGGATTGGCCATGCCTTGCAGGATGTGCTTCGGCTATTGAAACAAAAACAAGAAGTTGCCTTCATGCTCATGGTAGACCGCCTTTGTGTCTACAAAAGCTGATTCCTATATCTGCAGAACAGAGTCTCTGCCGCTCTCCCGCAGTGATAAGAAAACTAAAAAGAGGTACTCCCGTCAGGGGTACCTCTCTTTATCTCTTTCCGAAAAGGATAGGAAACTATTCAGCAGAAGCGGTTCTCTTCTCCTTGATGCGGGCAGCCTTACCGGTAAGCTTGCGCAGATAGTAGAGCTTCGCACGGCGCACCTTACCGCGCTTATTGACCTCGATGCTGGCAATGTTGGGCGACTCCATAGGGAAGATACGCTCTACGCCTACGGTTCCGGACATCTTGCGGACGGTGAAACGCTTTTTCTCGCCATGGCCGCATATCTTGATTACTACGCCACGATAGAGCTGGATGCGCTCCTTGGCACCCTCGACGATTTTGTAAGCGACAGTTACGGTGTCTCCGGCTCTGAACTCCGGAACCTGCTTGCCGGTTGCAAATGCTTCCTCAGCAACTTTAATTAAATCCATTGTATGTTTGAATTAAATTTGTTTGTCGTTCCAACTCAACATGGCATAATGACTCTTCCATCAACCAGCGGTTAAGCCGAAAAGCGGTGCAAAGTTACTGTTTTTTTGTCTTCCGGCCAAATGTTTTAGGGGAAAAAATGTGGATTTGTCGCGACATACCTTTTGTGAATTGCCAAATAATGCCTACCTTTGCAGCAAGAAACAGTTCTGATATGAAGAAAAATACCATTCTAATGGCAATGTTCGGGGTGCTCCTCGCATGCTCGTCGTGCCGTTCCCACTATGTACTGAAAGGCGTCGAGCGTTCCAGGATACTCATCGATCAGCGCTACGACGCAAGTCCCGATGCCGCGGCTGCGGCCTTTCTCGCCCCCTACAGGCATACGGTGGACTCGATTATGAGCCCCGTGGTAGGCGAAACAGACCACTATATGGCGGCCGCCCATCCGGAGAGCGACCTTTCAAACCTGCTCGCCGACATTCTGGTCTGGGGCTCGAAGAAGTTTAACGAGACACCTGACTTCGCCGTGTATAACATGGGAGGCATGCGTGCGGCCTTTGTCAAGGGCAAGATTACCTATGGCGATGTGCTGGAGGTGGCTCCGTTTGAGAATAAACTCTGTCTGCTCACGCTGAGCGGCGAGAAGGTGATGGAGCTGTTCGGGCAGATTGCCATGCGCGGAGGCGAGGGCGTGAGCCACGGTGTGCAGCTGGTCATCACGAAGGACGGAAAGCTCAAGCGTGCCCGCCTGAACGGCAAGGAGATAGACCCGCAGGCGTCTTACCGCATCGCCACGCTCGACTATGTGGCTCAGGGCAATGACCGCATGGAGGCCTTCAAGGCCAAGACAGACCTGATATCGCCACAGGATACGGAGAACAATGTGCGCTTCATCATCATGGATTACTTCCGTGAGAAGCAGAGACAGGGAAAGGTTGTCAACGCGAAAGTGGAAGGCCGCATCGTAATAGAATGAAAAAGGAGGGAAAAATGATGAAAAAACTGAATATGATAGCGCTCTTCTGCCTCTGCTCGATGGCTGTGATGGCGCAAAAGACAATCACCATATTGCATACCAATGATACCCACAGCTGCATCATGCCGCTGAACCCGAACCTTGCCGACACCATGCTGGCAGGACGGGGAGGCTATCTGCGCCGCATCGCGATGCTTAAGGAAGAGCGGCAGAAGGATCCTGACCTGTTGCTTTTTGACAGTGGAGACTTCTCGCAGGGATCGCCTTACTATAGCCTTTACAAGGGCGATGTGGAGGTGGAATTGATGAATCGGATGGGTTATGTGGCCGGCACCGTGGGCAATCATGAGTTCGATTTCGGCATCGAGAACATGGCACGCATCTTCAAGAAGGCTAATTTCCCGATTCTCTGCACCAACTACGACTTCACGGGAACGGCGATGGAAGGCGTCGTGAAGCCCTATATCATCGTGAAACGGAAGGGCGTGAAGATCGGCGTCTTTGCGCTCGACCCGAAGATGGACGGGCTTGTGGACGCTACTAAATGCAGGGGCGTGAAGTATCTGGACCCGACGAAGACGGCGCTGGAGACGGCTACCATGCTGAAAGAAAAGAAGAAATGCGACCTTGTCATCTGCATTACCCATCTTGGCGTGGGGCAGCCCGAGGACGGCGATGAGCAGGTGGTGGCCGGCTCGAGGAACATCGATCTGGTGCTGGGAGGCCATTCCCACACTTATCTGAAGAGCCTGCTCTATGTGAAGAATATGGACGGAAAGCCCGTGCCCATCGACCAGAACGGCAAGCACGGCATCTTTATCGGCAAGATAGAGCTGCAGGTGGCAAAGAAGTAAGTGGTCTGCAGCCTGACGAAATCGGCGAGATTGTCAGTCAATCTCGCCGATTTTGTCTTACGGTCTCGCCGATTTCGTCGGCCAGGAAGCCTGCTCTTTGCTGCCTTGATGTTTGCCGGACTGCAGTACTTTACGGTTTGCCTGAATCGGTCTGCCGGATTCCCGTCTTCTCCCTGATCATAACATCAAGTCCCGACAGGCTCCTTGAGTCTGCCGGATCCCGGCAGATGGCACGGCGGCCTCATGCCGCCGTGCGGGCAGGTTCTCGCCTAAGGCAAGGAGATAGAGGCCTTTACAGCCTTAATGGGTTGACTTCAGGTATTGCAGGTCGCCATACCAGTAGCTCGCCGTGGTGCCTCCGTCGATGAGGATATCGGTTCCGGAGATGAAGCGGCCACGGCTGCTCATCAGGAATTCGGCCAAGTCGCCTACCTCGTCGGGTGTTCCGGCGCGGCCTGCAGGACTTGCCTGAATCATCTTCAGATAGCCTTCCTTGCGCGGGCCATGAAGCTCGTCGTTGGCCAAAGGCGTGATGATGATGCCCGGGGATATGGAGTTGACGGTGGCGCCACGCTTTCCCCATCGGGTGGCCTCAAAGCTGACACGCAGCACATTGCAGCGTTTCGAATACTGATAAGCCTTCAGCGTGTCGTCGATGGACCGGACGAAGTCGAGCTTCAGCAAGTCTTCGGGCGTGGAGGTGGCCAATGTCTGATTCTGCTCGGGCGACAGTGCGGGGAGGCGATGGCCGCTCTGCGAGGAAATGACGATGCCTGAGCCTCCCTCGGCAATCACCCTTCCGAACTCCTCGAGGAGCACGCTCGTGCCGTACATGTCCACACGCAGGATATCGCTCACCGGTGCTTGAGACGGAGAGACGCCGGCCGCGTTGACCACATATTTCACTTCTCCCCACTTGGCAGACTCTGCCACCACCGACAGGATGTCGTCCTTAGAGCCGAGGTCGGCCCTGACGGTAGAGCATTCGAACCCTGCGTCCCCGAGAATCCGGGCAGCCCGGTTGGCGTTCTCAATATTGTAATCGGCTAATATGACATGCTTTCCGGTGCCCACGCGGCGGATAATGGCCTGGCCGATGGATCCTGCTCCGAAGAGTACGGCCACTTCTTTTCTCATCTTCAGTTCTCCTTATTTCGTGTAACCCAGTTTCTTCAGCCAATCGTCCACCTTGCTCAAGTCTTTCTGCGCCTCGTGGCCGTAGATGGAGAATGCGTTCACGACTCGTGCGTTCGGATATGCTTCTTTCAGGTCTTCGACGGTACTTGCCAAACCGCTGCCCTCGTGCGTGGTGAACGGAATGATGGTCTTGCCGTTGAGGTCGTATTTTTTAAAGAAGGTGAACATGACTTGTGGGTATGTGCCCCACCAAATCGGGCCGCCGATGAAGACGGTGTCATACTGCTCGATGTTTTCCACCCTGCCTTTGAAAGGTGGAAGCTCGCCTTTTTGTGTCTCTTCCTTGGCAATCTTGATGAGCGCATTATAGGGCATGTCGTAGCTCTTCTCGGCCACGATCTCGAAAGTGTCGGCACCCGTAACCTTTGCGATTTCTTCGGCTACGAGCTTCGTGTTGCCTACCTTGATGTTTCCAACGCCGTAGTTCTCTCCCGCATGAGAGAAGTAAACTACCAGTATCTTACCTTTTCCCATATTGTTTGCTGTTTGGTTTTCTGTCGTTTGTGCCTTGCCGTTACCATTACATGCCGTCGCGGTAAGGAGGCCTGCGGTCAGCAGGGCGATGCTTTTTAAGATATTCTTCATACTTTTATCATTTTGTTTTACTTCATTTCTCAGGTGCAAAGATACGATGAGTTTTTCGGGAACTTGATACCCGCATGGCGGAAAAACCTATCAAAATTACCTTTTGCTTGCTGTCTGCACAAGTTTCGGCAGGGGCAGGAAAGCCGCCTGAACTTTGCGAATGAAGCGGCCGCGGCTTAGAAGTTCCAGTTAAGGCCTCCCCTCAAAG
>CAUULA010000099.1:0-9353 GCA_963545855.1 uncultured Prevotella sp. | reverse complement strand
GATGACGTCGAGTCTCGTGGGCTCGGAGATGTGTATAAGAGACAGTCATTATACTATATTACCATTTGTATCAAAATTAACTTCCAGCAAATCTTTGATGTCAACCTGAAGCAGACGAGCGATTTCCACGAATTGAGCCATGGAGGGCTGTATCTTGTTGGTTTTCCAACGTGAGACGGTCATATCGGTGACCCCCATCCGGTCAGCAAGCCACCGATTAGTAATTTGCTTATCAGCTAATACCACTCTGATTCTATTTTGGCAATTTTTCTTTGTCATCTGTTCCATTTGTTTATTGATGGTATGTGCAAAGATAAACATAACTTGTTAAATAGCACCATATTTTGCAACTATAATTTCAATTCTGGAAGACTATTGATTGCATTTTCCTTCAACTTATCCACAGCACGAGTATATTTCTCCGTGTGCTTTAATCCACTATGCCCTAAAAGACTTGCAACGGTCTTGATGTTGGCGCCATTATTGAGGATATTTACCGCAAAGCTGTGGCGAGCACAATGCCAACTAATGTGTTTGTTGATTCCTGCACGTTTTACCCACCGTTTCACAGATTTACAGCAACTCTCATACGAGGGAAGATTAAATATGGAAGAATTCAAATCGTCAGGTGCTTCACCTATCAATGAAAGCAATCCGTTGTTCAGAGGAATAACTACACCACTATTTGCAGAATGTCCTTTGGTCTTGTTCTGTTCAAATTTTAGGAGGTGATTGGTATAGTCGATGTTTTTATAAGTTAGGTCTTTCACATCGCAGAAGCGCAAACCGCAATACAGACAGAGGATAAATGCTCGTCTGACATTTGGATTTTCATTATCATAATGGCATTGAATTAGTGATTGGATTTCGTCCATCGACAACACATCTTTGCGTAAAATCTGTTCATCCACCTTGCACACAACACCTTTGCAGGGATCTTTCAACATCACTTCATGGTCTATGGCATAGCGTACAACCTTCTTGAAACGTTGGTAGATACTCTTTGCCCCTTCACCCACACTTCGTGATTGCAGGTACTCAACAAACCGTTCCATCATGTCCTTGGTTATCAAGTCAGGTTTAATACTAAACTCATAGAGAGGGTATTGCTCTTTCAGAAAATCCTTAAAACGATTCAAGGCTATCTTTATCATTCGCAGGTCTTTCTTCGTATAACTGTCTATGTACGCCTGATAATAGTCTAAGAAGTTGACATTTCTGTCTTTCTTCAGGCGATAACCAAGCATACTCTCCTTAAACTGTTGTTCCCGTTCTGCACGAATTTTGGCAGCCAATTCAAGAGTTTCCTTGTTCTGTTGCCTTTCCGCAGGAGTACGGGGCTTAGCTATCAAGTACAACTGCAAGTTTTCTTTTCGCCTGTTGTGTTTGATGTGAACTTTGGGCTTACCCACCATCTTACCTGTTTCATACAAAACAGGATTGCCATTATCATCCAAAACAGGTGTTTCTTCTCTACCGAGATAATACTCCAGATATAGACTTATCCGACCATCAGACAGCACATTTTGCTCCAATTTCGGGTTTTCCTTTGCTTTATTTTCTAATTTTGCCATAATTGATAGTTATGTACCTAAATGTGTATCAAACCGAGTAAATCATTAACTCGTTTATTTTCAGATGCTTTCTTATTTTGCAAAGATACTAAAAAGTTCCGAGTATCAAGGTGTACTAAAAGTGTACTATCTAACAAAAAACAGGCAAAAATGGGTAAAATCGACAAATGTAAGAAAATTATAATCTATTGATTATCAATTTAATATATTCTTTTGATTTCTCTTATTTTCACGGCATTGTACCGGGTCTGGGTACTTTATAAGAAAAGAAAGTAGCTAATTATCAAATAGATATGAAGTGAACCTCCTTTTTGTATTTCATAAGTCTTCCGCCGGAGCTCTTGGGGGCTTCACATCCCAGCCGCAAGGTAAACCTCCATGATGTTTTTTATAGATCTAAACACCGCTGAGATTTTACACTTCTAATTGGAAAGAGCATAGACAAGCAATAGTTTGAATAGTTTTGACCGAATGTCCGAAACGGGCCGTTTGGCGCGATAAACGACTCGTTTCACATCTTCATACGAATCCAAAGAGGACCAGAGAGGACATAAAGTAATGTCTTTTAAAAGATTAAACGCATGTTTCCAAGCTATTTTGAAGACTTATGGTCAAAGTCGTTTTACCCTGTTTTTTTACGCCTATTCATAAATTCGCAGATTTCATTCCTTGAAAAATGAGCTGCTACTGGCAAAGTGAAATACGGATCAGACAAAGAGGGAAATATCTACTGTGGGGGCTTGTCGCTTTTTTGTATAAAGTTAGCAGCTATTTGCTCAGCATGGTCACCTCTATACGGCGATGGCTGTCGAGGAGGTCTTTTGCCACCTTCTGCACCTCTGCGGCCGTGAGGCTGTGCACCAGTTGCTCGTAGTTGGTGTGAAAGTCGATACCGTCCTGGAGCTGATGATAGATGACATAATCCCAATAGCTGTTGTCGATAATGTTCTGCCCGTATGTTTTCAGCAAATATTTCTTTGCCTTGTCTATGCTTGCAGGATTAGGTCCTCGGTTGGCAATGTGGGCTATCTGCCTATAGACGATTGGTATCAAAGATTCATACTTGCCTGGATCGGTACGGAAAGATATGCGCAACATAGCCGTGGGACGGTTACCCTCCTCAAACTCATAGCTGACACTTACCCCGTAGGTGCCCCCTTTTTCCTCGCGCACACTGTCGGTGTAGGCCATTTGCAGCACGCGTTGCAGCATATCCAACACAAGGTCACTCTTGGCTGTGTAGGGTTCGTTAAAAGTATAGAAGATGTTAACCAATGCCGAGGGTGTATTCATCTGCTTTTTGAAAAGTCGTGTCTCATCGGCGTTGCGCACATCGGGCGTAGAATGTTTTGTCCGTTTAGGAATTTTCACGCTTACCGTGTTGTTCTTACTCGACGGCAATGTAGCAATATACTGGCAGAGCAAGGGGCGCAGGGAGTCGATGTCTATGTTGCCCACAAGCAGCATCGTGAACTTGGACGCATCGGCAAAACTCTCCCGGTAGATTTGCCATATACGGTCGTAGGATACATGGTCAAGCGTCTCCCGCTTGGTGGGCTGCATACGCGGATGGTTGCCATAGAGTATCGACACGAGCGAATCATTGTAGCTTACCTGCGGGTTAGCCTCCCTGTTGGTCAGGAAAGAGCGCATGCGATCTATCGCTCCGTTGAAGGCAATGCTATCCCGCCGGGGCTGCGCAAAGTAGAGATAGGTGAGTTCCAGCATCGTCTTGAGGTCTTTGGCCGACGACTTTCCGGCGAGTTGCTGCGTGTCGTCGCCGATGGATGGCGTTACGCCGGCCATCTTTGACGCAAGCATTTTGTGCAGCGTGTTCTTGTCGAAAGCGCCCACACCGGCGTCGGTGATGGCACTCGTGACAAACGGAAAATTAGGCGCGTCACTGTCAGGATAGCGCGACGTGCCGCCCTCTCCCCAAAGGCGCATGGCAATCTGGTCTTTGCTGTAGTCGGTCTGCTTGACATAGACATTGACTCCGTTGCTTAATCCAAGCGTTTTCGTGCCGTGCGGGCCGGGCCGTTCGCTGACGATTTTTCCAGGCTCGGGCAGTTGGGAGATAAGCTCTCCGGCGAGTCCCTTCTCTTTGTAGGGTTCGTAAGTCTTTGCTTGTGCGTCGAGCACATACTGTTCCAGCGTGTCGTTGGGCGGCAATTTAAATTCCGATTTGTCGGGCGCATAGACCACGAGTACCTGATTCTTATCCGAGATTATTTTTTTTGCCGCACTGTTCACCTGTTCCAGCGTAACGGTACGGTTGAACAGCCTGATCTGTTCAAGCTGAAAAGTCTCCGTGACCAGCGGTTCGGCCGAGAGAAAATTCTGCAAGGCCTTGCTCACGAAATAGCGGTTGCGCCGATCGTTGCACTCGGCACATTGGTGTTCGGCCATCTTCAGCTGCCTGTCTTGCGCGCATTTCAGTTCGCTCTCGGTGAACCCGTAGCGGCGGGCACGCTCGCTCGCGGCAATCACAGCGTCGAATGACCCTTTCACATTCTCCTGCCGACAGCCGAAAGAAAGCTGGAAAGCATCCTTGGTGCGCGACACAAGGAAGGAACCAGCATGGGCCACAGCTGAGAGGATGGGTGGGGTGGCCTGCTGTTGTAATTCCTGCAAACGGGCGTTGAGCATCGAGATGATAATCGACTCGATGTAGCTGTCCCGCAGATAGCCGATGGAGGTTTTCTCTTCATCGGGCACTATATCATGCTTCATATAGAGGTTAGCCAGCATGATGGGCTGTTCGCTGTCGCGATCGGTGGCCACGATCATCCGGTCGTTGTCGGTCACGGGATAGTAAATGCGCTCTACGGCATGCTTAGTCCGAGGAATGGCACCGAACAGACACTTAATTTTAGCCTCCACCTCAGCCGGGCGGATGTCGCCCACCACGATCACGGCCTGCAAGTCGGGGCGATACCATTTCTTGTAATAATCGCGCAGGTCCTTGTAGGGGAAGTGGTCCACAATATCCATCAAACCGATGGGCAGGCAATCCTCGTATTTCGTGCCCTTGTACACGATGGACATCACGCGTTCCATCATGCGCTGCGTGGCTTTCCCGGCACGACGCGTGCGCCACTCCTCGTGTATCACGCCCCGCTCCTTGTCAATCTCCTTGTCGGTAAGCAACAGAAAGTGGCTCCAATCGTGCAGGATAAGCAGAGCCGAATCGAGCACGGACTCACGCCCCACAGGCACGGCAGAGATGTTATACACCGTCTGGTCGACGCTCGTATAGGCGTTGAGGTTAGTCCCGAACTTCACACCCACGCTCTCGCACCACGGCACGATACCCGGCGACTTGCCGTCTCCCCGGAAGTGCGTGGTACCATTAAAAGCCATGTGTTCCAAGAAATGAGCCAGCCCGCGCTGCCGGGGTTCTTCGAGGATGGAACCCACCCGTTGGGCGATGTAGAAGTCGGCAATGCCTGGCTCTTTGGCGTTGTGGCGGATATAGTAGGTTAGCCCGTTCTTTAGTGTCCCCGTCAGGAAAGAGGTGTCCCGCTCCAACGGTTGGGCAGAGATAACGAAGGGGTGCAACAATAGGAACAGCAACCAGGAATAGCTTTTCTTCATGAAAGAAATATTTCAAGTTTTTGCGAAGCTATCAGTTTCAAAAGTCCGGATTGGCGAATGGTTGGCTACCAAGCCATACACCGCATACAAAGGGCTGTCGACTGTACCAACTATTCGTCAACCCGATACCATTATCAACTTGTAATAGTTTGTTTTTACTTTATGACAATCTTCCTACTGCCAATGATATAGAGTCCGGAAGGCAGGCCGTTGATGGCTTCTTCCATATTCTTGGCTCTCTTGATAAGTACTCCCGCAAGCGTATAGACATTACAGTTGGGCGCTTTGTCCTTCTGCACACTCACGCCCTTGATGGCTGTCGAAATGCCATTATCAGGCAGAATGTCGTCGCAGGCGTGCTTGGTGAGGACAATACCCCAGTTGAAGAATGTTATCGGGGGGGCCGATACACCCAAGATAGTGCCGGAGTCGTAGCGTGGTCTTGCCATAGACACGAAAGCGTTACCATCGATCAGTGGTTCTCCCAACATCCCCATATAGGCTTGGTCGAGCACAATCTCTTCCGTGCCTTTTACCAGTTTATCTTCCTTGAGCGTATATTTGTTGAGCCGGGCCTTGCCAAACAAATAATACCCGTAAACCCAAACGGTGGAAGGGTCTTTTGTTTCAACCACGGCATAGGCCGCCGTGATTGACTCTCCGTCTATGCCAGCAGCCAGCCGATTGCCGCTATTGGCATCTGCCTTAACAATCATGGCTTCGCGCATTTTAGTTTTTGTAGCGATAAAAGGTTGCGAATTGGCATCGTCGGCCAGACTTCCCGTAATCAGACCGGTCATGTAAAGGCTACCGTTATAGTATTGGAGATTCATGTTTTGTACGGCATAACTCTTGCCATCGAATTTCTCAGCTACCAACATCTTGATGTAGTTAAACTTCAAATTACTTGTTCCTATGGAAGCATAAATGAGGTTCCAGCAGCCATTGGGCTGCAAGGTGGTGCCGCCGAACTTGATGGTAGAGCTTCCGTCTCCCTGTGCACGTCCGCTCACATAAAGGTTGCTGCCATTGATGACCATCTTGTCAAATGTAGCAAACTTGATGCTACTTTCGTCTTCTGTCATGAATTGGAGCAGATAACCGTCTTCGTCGAGTTTGGCGATGAACGGGTCGCCAGCAGAAGTCTGTACGGTTCCGTCCCATGCAGCCGTGTTCTTGGCCTGGTGTGTCTCTTTTGTGCCATCGCGTTTTTCAAAGGTTATCGACGACATGTAGTTGCCACACACATAAATATTGCCCTTGCCGTCTACAACTAGTCCTTTATAATAGATGGCATAGCCACCAAAATTCCTGCCGATGGTGGGATGCGTGGTGGTGGCTACCAACTTAGCCCATTTCACTTTCCCTTCTTTGTCTATCTTGGCGATGACACCTTCTGAAGAAGTATGATCATCTCCGGCCGGCGTATAACTCACTTCTACCTTTTTGTCGTCAGCTCCGACAAGGCGGAAGAGTGTCGTTTCCGTCTTGTTGGCCAGATTGCGCACATCACCGGCAAAGATCAAGCCGCCATCAGATGTCGGATAGATGGATTTGTTGTTGTAGAGATAGCCCTTATCCGAATACACCGTCCAAATCACTTCGCCCGTTTCGGGATTCATTTTCTGCAACAGCAGGTTGTCGTTGACGGAGTTATCATTAGGGCCTTCATACGGACAGCCTTCAATCTCTTTCCCTTGGGCATCTTTAAGTGGTTGCCCGTCGAAATAAACTTTGGTTCCGGTGCGGGTATTGGAACCGAAAGCGTTAAAGGTTACATAGTTGCCGTCTGTTGTCTTTATGACGGAAACAGGCGTGTTGCCGGCTTTGGTCTGTCCATAAATGGTGTGATGCCACTGATACTTAAAATCCGTAGCATGGACTACGGCTACAGTTGCCAGCATTACAAACGAAAGGAGTAATTTTTTCATCATAGTCTTTGAGTTTTAGGTGAATATTTATTTGATATTAAATTCAGAATTCCATGCCCAACGCGAGGCGCAGGAGGTTGTTGTGTTCTGTCTTCATATAGTGTGAGTAATCCCATTCGGCAGCGACAAACACGCTGTAATGACGATTAATGGCATAGTCGACTTCGGCCCGCAGACCGGCATCATAGCGGTTATTGCCGTAGAAAGTGCGGCGATGATACACGGGAGCCATCATGCTCTCATTGATATTTCCGTTCTGCACCATACTACAATGGCTGTTCCAGGCGTAATCCAAGTGAGCGGAAGTTTGCAATAGCCACCGCTTCATTTGCCACATCCCTTTCAACGAGAGGACTGAAATCTGCGCCGAAAAGGACATTTCCCGCCATGGATTAGCGTAGGTTTCGAGAATGTCGCGGTAGTGTTGGCTCAACGAAAAGTCATATACGGCTGTGCCCGACGGGCGATATTGGCATAGCAATGCCCCCGAGAGATTCCATCGTCTCTCCCGATACTGCCGCCCCGAAGCTATTTGTGGATAGATGTTGTCTTGCGCCGAGCCGAAGATGTTTTCTATTCCGTGCCGCTCGTCGTAGACTTCTGTCACTCTCACGCCCCATGTGCAAGTTTGTCTCTTGTGCAGGTAGCCAAGTTCAAAGCCTTGATGCCGCAACTTCAACTTCGTGAGAGGTAGTTCGTTAAGGTCGGAAATGATTTTCTCTATTGACAAGGAACTGTAGTTCAACGAAGCATAAATGCCGTCTCGTGGAGCCGCAGGGCGCAGCCCTATGATGGCATTCCAGCCCAATCCTTTATAATAAGTGGATGTATTGGAACCTCTGAACCGATAATAATCCATGCCCAGTCCGGTGAGATGATAGACGGCGGGTTGCGATGTTTCGTTGTAAAACGCAAGCGTATTCGTCTGCTTGTATCGTCGGAAGCCTGCCGATAGTCCACCTTCATAAGTCCCGTTGAAGAGCCCAGACCAGCCCATTCCCGCCTTTACCTGCAAATCTCCCGTGAGATTTTTAGGGCGTGGATCCACAGTCCGATATTCCAACCGGGCCGTGTAGCGGCCTTCTACGCCAACCGACCACCTATCCTTGTGATGGACAAATCCCCCGATGAAGTCGTAAGTCTCCTTGCGCGAGACCCCTACGTCGATGGTGTCGGCCATGACATAGGGGTAAAGGAGGTCGAAATCAGTGGTTTCATTATAGCGTATATGGTGGGTTTTACCATTGGCATAATGCGCCGTTCCCCAGAGGGAAACATTCTTCTTTCGCAGAAACGCGTCTATGTCGCCACCTACTGTCACCATTTTTTCGCCATACTCCAACTGCTGTGGGAGGGTGGCCCGGCTGTTGGTGTAAGTCGCGTTCAATCGGTTTAGTGAATACCGGTAACGATTCCATTGCATGGCGGGGTTATGGTAGATTTCCGGAAACCATGAGCGGGTGTCGCTCCGGTGTTCTACCTGTCTTTCCACTACATCGTCGTCAGCCTTTGCCGAAACAACATGGCCGAAGGCGGCAAGCGAAACCGCCATCAGGAAGTGAGCTGTCTTCTTGTCCACAACTTTTACTTTTAGTCATTTACTTCTTTGGGGTCACACCATCGTAGGTGTGTGTCGAAGCCTTTGTGCCGTCGGCACTGATGGCGGTTCCCTGTTCCTCAATCACCGAAGGAATGCACTCCGTGTTGAAGTCTTCGGTGGAATTGTTAGTGTCTTGCAGGCGCATTATGCCCTTTCCATCTACAAACTGCAACTTGCGACGAATGCTGCGGAAATAGCGGGTCTTGTCGTGGTCCACATGCCCGACATGTGTCCATCCTGCATCCACCGACGGAGGGAGGATGTTCCACAGCCGCTTGCTTTGCACACTACAGTTCACTCCGTCCACAATCCACGCATTAGGAATCTTATAGGCAGTCTGTTTCATGGGAAAAGTGCCTTGTGGAAGATACATCGTATAATAATAGGTGTACAGATAGTCTTTGAGATATTGCTCCTTGGTAACATCTTTCGGAATGCGGGCGAGGGCAAACGAGGTAAAGCCTCGATTGTGCAAGACATAAAAGCTCAATGTGTAACAATACCATTTGTCCAAATTGGGCACCGTAGGACTGTCTATGTCCAAATGAGTGGGGGATGTAGAAATGTCGTACCACTCGAAGTCGGCCTTGCTCAGGTCAAACGAGTTGGGGTTGGCCACCCGATGGTCGATGCCCGTGTCGCAGATGAGCA
>CAUULA010000098.1:0-9785 GCA_963545855.1 uncultured Prevotella sp. | reverse complement strand
CCTTGAGGGGTAGAAACGACAAATTCTTGTCTGAAAAACAAGCTTCGGAAGATGAAAAACCGGTAGTTTTTGCCCCTTTTCATCGTTTTTTTAGGTTTTTCCGATGCATTTTGTCTTGTCGGAGACGGCTTTTTAGTCTGCGGGAAGCGGCTAAAAGCAAGCCAAAAGGCCGTTAACAGGAGTGCTGGAAGCCGCCTTTTGCACAACAACCTCCTGTTTTTGGGCTTTTTAGAGAGGTTTCGCATTTCTGCCCGTTTTTGCCTCCAGTCGGCTTGTTGTTGTCAAAAAGACCTTTATTTTGCAAGTATGTAAAATAAATTAACTTAAATTTTGCTATAAGTTGGGCAGTGGATAACTTGAGTGGGGAGTGTTTCCTGCTGATAACTTTACGCTGGTTTCTTTTGGTGTGGGAATCCAATTCGGGAAATCATGGGAGATAAGAGTGGTGCCGCAAAATGAGGCCAAATGCGAGACAGAGGGATTTTTTTAGGATTATTTGCATTGTTTTTCAGTAACTTTTGTTATTTTTGCATTCAGTTAGTATACCACACCCATGAGTGAAGAGATAGAGAAGGTCATCGACATCGAGAAAATTTTGGCGGGCAAAATGGGCAGCAAGGCAAAATTTATACCGGGTTTTGCCGTTAACTGGCTCAAGAAAATCGCGCATGAAGACGAGGTGAACCGGTTTCTTTGGGAAAGTCGCGATGTCCGAGGAACGGAGTGGCTGGCTCGCTGCGTGGACTATCTTCAGATGAGATTGACGATTGAGGGCATGGACAACCTGCCTGACAAGGATGACGGGAAGCTCTACACCTTTGTCTCCAACCACCCTCTGGGCGGGCAGGACGGCGTTGCGCTGGGAGCCATCATCGGAAGGCACTACGACGGCAAGTTCCGTTATCTGGTCAACGACCTGCTTCTCTATCTCCCGGGCTTGAAGCCTGTGTGCATCGGAATCAACAAGACGGGCAGGCAGAGCCGTGATTTTCCCCGGATGGTGGAGGCTGGTTTCCAAAGCGACAATCACATGCTCATGTTTCCCGCAGGGTTGAACAGCCGGAGGACGGGTGGCGTTATTCACGACATCCCTTGGAAGAAGACTTTCATCTCGAAGTCGGTGGAATACCGTCGGGATGTGGTTCCCATTCACTTCAGCGGCCGCAATAGTAACCGGTTCTATCGAATTGCCAACTTCAGCGATAGATATGTGAAGAAGATGAATGTCGCCATGCTGTTCTTGGTAGACGAGATGTATCGCAATGTGGGCAAGAGCTTCAAGGTTACCTTTGGCAAGCCCATTTCCTGGCAGACCTTCGACAGGAGTAAGACGCCCTCTGAATGGGCGCAATGGGTTGAAGACAAGGTCTATGAACTCGATAAAGGAGCCGATGCTCAAAGTATTAAGATTTCTGAAAATGGAAGAAAAGATTATCCAACCGATTGACAGGGAGCTCCTCAAGAGTGAGCTGACTCCCGACCGCCAGCTTCGTATGACGAATAAGAGTCATAATGAAATCTATGTCATAACGGCCCGTCAGGCGCCCCATGTGATGGCGGAGATCGGGCGTCTTCGCGAGGAAGCTTTCCGCTCGGCGGGAGGAGGAACGGGCAAGGCGATGGATATCGACAAGTTCGATACTATGGAGAACGGTTGCAGGCAGTTGGTTGTCTGGAATCCCGAGTGCGATGAAATCATCGGTGGCTATCGCTATCTGTTCGGCTCTGACTGGAAGACCGACGAGCAGGGGCAGCCCATCCTCGCCACAAGTCATATGTTCCATTTCTCCGAGAAGTTTATGACGGAGTATGCCCCGTATACTGTCGAGCTTGGGAGAAGTTTCGTCTCGCTTGAATATCAGAATGTAAGGAAAAACACAAAGAGCATCTTCGCACTCGATAATCTTTGGGACGGGCTTGGCGCACTGACGGTTTTGAACCCCAGCGTGAAGTATTTCTTCGGCAAGATGACCATGTATCCCTCTTATGTCCGCACGGGACGGGATATGATTCTCTATTTTCTGAAGAAGCATTTCAATGACAAGGATCATCTCATCGTTCCCCTGAAGCCGTTGGAAATGGAAACGCCGGAAGAGGATTTGGCGAGGATTTTCTGCGAGGATGACTTCAAGAAAGACTATCGGATCTTGAATTATGAGATCAGAAAGCTCGGTTTTAACATTCCTCCGCTGGTGAATGCCTATATGGGATTGAGCCCCACGATGAAGCTCTTCGGTACGGCCATCAACTATGGATTCGGCGAAGTGGAGGAAACGGGCATCCTGATTGCGGTCGACGAGATTCTTGAGGAGAAGCGCGTTCGCCATATCGACAGCTTCATCAAGTCGCATCCGGAAGCCCTGAAGCTGACCAGCGGTGCCAATAAAGTGATCTATCCCGACCCGGAACCATAAAGAAAACCTCCCGCAGAGGAGGCGTCCCTGTCAGGATGAGGCTGCTGTGCCTTTACACGACGGGGAGTGATATCCCGCAAATCTTTTGGTAGATATCGAGCGAGTAGACATCCGTCATTCCGCTGATATAGTCTATTACGGCCATGATGCGTGTCTGCAGGTCGTCGCTCTGGATGTCATACTGGCTGCTGAAGCGCTTGATCAACTGCTGGGAATGGAAGTTCTCGGGGTGTACGGCGGCCTCGATGAGGTTCTGCATCAAGGTCTCCATGATCTTGTAACCTGACAGCTCCACATCCAAAACCAGCTTGCTCTGATAGATTTTCTTCTTCGAAACCTCCTGGCAATGCTTGTAGGCCTGTCGCGGCAACTCGCTGATGTGCTTGATGAGACTGCCCTCGAAGGTTCCTTTCAGAATCTCTTCCTCGTGCTCGACGAAAGCTTTCACGCATTCGGATTCCAGTTCCCCGACGACGCAGGCTCGCAGGTAGACCACCTGTTCGTTTTCATCTGTAACCCTTTCTTCCTCGATTCGCTTCAGGATGTGTGCCCGGGATTCTTCGTTGAAGAAGCCCAGCAACAGATCTTTGGTCTCCTCGTATGAAATAATTTTAAGCTTATGGGAGTCTTCGATGTCCATAATCTCATAGCAGATGTCGTCGGCAGCCTCCATCAGGAAGACCAATGGGTGGCGGGCATACCGCAAGGGATCTCCCGTGCATGACTTGCAGATAATGCCCAATTCATCGGCAATTCTCTTATAGTCGGCTTCCTCGGAGGAGAAAAACCCGAATTTGCCGTGCTCGCCGGCCAACAAGGAGGCAAAGGGATATTTTACGATGCTTGCAAGAGTTGAATAAGTCATTACAAAACCACCCTCCCTCCTGCCGTTGAAGCGATGAGTCAGGAGACGGAAGGCGTTGGCGTTTCCCTCGAAGTGCGTGATGTCGTCCCAGAAGCGGCCGCTTACCCGTTCTCTCAAAGCCTGTCCTTCGCCCTCGGTGAAGAAGGTCTGGATAGCCTTCTCGCCGCTGTGTCCAAAGGGAGGATTGCCCAGGTCGTGCGCAAGTCCTGCCGTCTGGACGATGGTTCCTATCTCCTCGAAGAGCGTTCCTTTGAGTTCCGGGTGCTTTTCTGTCAGTCGTCTGGCCACATCATCGCCAAGTGATTTGCCGAGTGAGGAGACCTCAAGGGAGTGCGTGAGCCGGTTGTGTACGAATACACTGCCGGGTAAAGGAAACACTTGGGTCTTGTTCTGTAGTCTTCTGAACGGCGCCGAGTAGATGAGCCGGTCGCTGTCGCGCTTGAATTCAGAGCGGTCGTCATGCCGGAGAGCATGCTTTGTCTCCTGCCCGAACCGCTTGTTGGATATCAATTGTTGCCATTTCATATCGCAAAAGTAATGTAATTTTGCCTAAATAGTCTCTTTTTATGTTGAAAAATTCAATTATCTGCGTAGAATTCATTATTTTTGCACATTATTATATATAAGTATGATTCAGATAAAGGTTGTCAATAAGGGGCACCAGCGACTGCCCGCCTATGCTACGGCGCAAAGTGCCGGCATGGATATTCGTGCCAATCTTGACGAGCCGATAGTGCTTCGCCCATTCGAGCGGAGGCTCGTTCCGACGGGCTTGCATATTGCCCTGCCCGTGGGATTTGAGGCTCAAGTCAGGCCTCGTAGCGGCTTGGCGTTGAGGCATGGGATAACCGTTCTTAACACGCCGGGCACCATTGATGCCGACTATCGCGGCGAGATCGGGGTCTGTTTGATAAATTTGTCGCAGGAGGACTTTGTGGTCAGCGATGGAGAGCGCATTGCCCAGATGGTGATCGCACGGCATGAACAGGGCGAATTCGTCATGGTCGAGGAGCTTGAGGAGACCGAGCGCGGGGAAGGCGGGTATGGTCATACGGGCGTAAAATAGAACTATAAAATCAGCAAGAACATCTTGAAATTCAAAAATATACATATTTTCATTGCCTTGGCGGTTCTCTTCCTGATGACGGCCGTTTCTCCCTCACTTGCCAAGAAGAAAAAGACCGCACCCCAGAGAGTGGTCGCGGGAAAGACACTCTCGGCCGAAGAGCAGCGCCGCTATGACTATTTTTTCCTGGAGGCAGTCCGCCAGCAGAATGCCGGAAAATATTCCGCGGCCTTCGAACTGTTGTCCCATTGCCTGAAGATTGCCCCGAATGCGCCGGAGGCATATTACCTCCAGGCCATGTATTACTCGGCTTTGAAGCAAGACAGCCTTGCCCTGAGAAATCTTGAGAGAGCCGCTTCCCTGAACCCGGACAATTCTACTTATCTTGAGCGATTGGCTCAATATTACCTCAATGGGAAAGATTTTGATAAGGCAATCTCGGCATACGAGCAGCTGGCCGGCCGCCATCGCGACCGTACGGATGTGCTGAATGTGCTCATAAACCTTTACCAACAGGCCAAGAACTACGACGGGATGCTCAACTGCATCGATCGGATAGAGCGGATTGAAGGCAGCAGCGAGGAGATAGCCCTTTCCAAAATGCGCGTCTATGAGATGAAGGAAGACAGCAGGTCGGCCTCTAAGGTGCTGAAGTCTCTTTGCGACGAGCATCCTAACGACCTGACTTATAAGGTGATGATGGGCAACTGGTTCATGCAGCACGGCAAGCGGAAGGAAGCCTACAGGATGTTCGCGGCTGCCCGGAAGATAGACCCTGACAACGATTATGTCCAGACCTCACTCTACGATTACTATAATGCAGTGGGCGAGAAAGAGCACGCCGGCGCTCTTCTGGAGAGCATCCTGATAAACCCGAACGCGGAACCTAAGAGCAAGGTTACCCTGATGCGAGGGGTGATACAAGACAATGAGGCTCATGGAGGCGACAGTACACAGGTGCTGAATCTCTTCCGTCGTATCCTCGGCAAGAACCCCATGGACAGCACGATGATAGAGTTGGAAGTGGCATACAGGTCTCTGAAGAAGATGCCGGAGGACTCCATCAACGGCGGACTCTATCGATTGCTGGCCATACAGCCTGAAAACGCCCGCGCCCGACTTCAACTGATACAGTCGTATTGGCTGAAGGAGAAGTGGGATTCGGTCATTGCCCTGAGCAAGCCGGGTACGGAATATAATACCGACGAGCTGGTGTTCAGCTATTTTCTGGGGATAGCCTATTACCAGAAAAAGGACAACGACCATGCGCTTGAGGCGTTCCGGCAGGCCGTGAAACGGACAACCAGCAAGAGCGATCCTTCCCTTGTGAGCGACTGCTACTCCATCATGGGCGAGATATACCACGAGAAAGGCATGACGGAGGAGACCTTTGCTGCTTACGACAGCTGTCTGCAGTGGAAAAGCGACCATGTGGGGTGCCTGAATAATTATGCCTATTACCTGAGTGTAGAGAACCGCAACCTGCACAAGGCAGAGGAAATGAGCTATAAGACCATAAAGGCGGAACCGAAAAACTCCACCTTCCTGGATACCTATGCATGGATTTTGTTCCAGCAGGAGCGGTATACCGAAGCGAGAATCTATATCGAGCAAGCGGTGAAGAACGATACCGACAGCGTCCAGAGTCCTGTTATCCTGGAGCATGCCGGCGACATCTACTATAAAAACAACGACCCCGACAAGGCTCTCGACTACTGGAACCAAGCCCTCAAGGCGGGGAGCGAGAGCGTGGTATTGCCCAAGAAGATAAAACTGAAACAATATATCAAAGAAAATGAATAAGTCTATTTTGAAGATAACAGTAGTCTGCCTCATCTTGCTTGTAGCCTCGTGTGGCACCAAGAAGGCCGTAATAGGAACTTCCGCGCCGAAGACTCCGGCTGTTGCCAAGGGAGAAGGTGGCGCAGCTTTACAAAAGCTGGCATTTGTCCAGATGGTTTCCGACCGGCAGCTTTATCAGAAGAACATCGTGGCCGATATGTCTTTCAACATTCAGGCGGGGGCAAAGAATATCACGGTTCCAGGCTCCGTGCACATGCGGAAAGACGAGGTGGTGCGCCTCCAGCTTTTCATTCCGTTGCTGGGCAGTGAGGTCGGGCGTCTGGAGTTTACCCCGGATTATGTGCTTGTTGTCGACCGGATTCACAAGGAATACATCAAGGCCGACTATACGCAGCTTGAATTCCTGAAGGAAAACGGCCTCGATTTCTATAGCCTCCAGGCTCTTTTCTGGAATCAACTGTTACTTCCGGGAAACAAGAAAGTGGGTGAAGGCGACCTTCAGCAGTTTGATGCCGACCTTGCCCAGCAGGGTTCCACCGTTCCGGTAAGCTTGAAAAACGGGAAGATGACTTTCTGTTGGAATGCGGACAGGAACGACGGGCGCATCCTCTCGACCGTCGTGGAGTATCTGAGTACGGCTCATGGCAGATCAAACCTTACCTGGAACTACTCCAATTTCCAGCAGGTAGGTGTCAAGCAGTTCCCTGCCTCACAGGAATTTACCTTTACCACGAATGTCGGTGGAAAGCCGCAGACGGGCACGGTAACCATCGATATGGATGCCATCAGCACCAATGCCAACTGGGATTCGCGGTCTGCTATCTCCCCGAAGTATAAGCAGGTGGAGGCAAGAGATGTGTTCGATAAAATCTTGAAAATGTAAATGAGACGACTGATCATATTGACTCTTGTCCTTGCGTGTACCGTAGCGGTGCCTGCCCAAAGAAAAAACACCGGCAGGAAGACTGCTGCGACAAGCGCGCCCGCCCGAAAGAAAACGACCAAGACCACGCCCAGGAAGCAAGGAACGGCAGCCAGAAAGAAGACTGTGGCAAAGAAACAGGACGCTTCTTACGGCAACAAGGAAATCAAGGGGCTGCAGAATCAGCGCGCCGCCGTGCGCAAGAAGATTCGCCAACAGGAGCAAGCGCTCAAGGCGAACAAGGCCGATGTGCAGCAGCGACTGAAGAATCTGCTCGTCATCAACAGCGAGATTAGTGAGAAGCAGAAGTCCATCGACGGCATTCAGCAGGACATCTCACATCTCGACAACAATATCGGCATCCTCCAAAGTCAGCTTAAAACTCTCGAGGAACAGCTTCAGGAGCGCAAGGCCAGATATATCAAGTCGATGCGCTATATGGCCCGCCATCGCACCGTTCAGGACAAGCTGATGTTTGTCTTCTCGGCCAAGAGCCTCACGCAGATGTATCGCCGCATGTGTTTCGTGCGCGAATACGCGGCCTATCAGAAAGCACAGGGCGAGCTCGTGAAGGCCAAGCAAATCCAGGTTACCGAGAAGCACAAGCAGCTTCAGGCCGTGAAGGGACAGAAGCACACCCTCCTCGCTAAAGACCAGAAAGCCCGTGCGGAACTCGAGGGGAAGCAGACGGAACAGCAAGAGGTGGTCAAAGGCCTTCAAAAACAGCAGCAGACCATTCAGCAGGTCATTGCCCAGCAACGGCAGAAAGACAATGAGTTGAATGCACAGATAGACCGGTTGATAGCCATCGAGGTGGCCAAGGCGAAGGCTCGTGCGGAGGCCGAGGCCAAGCGCAGGGCGGCCGAAGCCGCCGCGGCGGCAAGGAGGAAGGCCGAGGAACTCGCCCGCAAGAAGGCGGAGGCCGAGGCAGCTGCGAAGGAGAATGCCCGCAGGATTGCTGCCGCCAAGGAGCGCGAGGCACGCTTGAGGTCGGAGGCTGAGGCAGCTTCCAAGACGAATAATGCCGCTGCCAAGGCCCGTGCGGATCAAGAGGCCTTGGCTGCCAGAGCCGACCGCGAGGCTGCCGAGCGTAAGGCCAGGGCCGATGAGGAGCGCAGCAAGAGGGAGATAGCCACGGCGAGGAAGAATGTCGACGAGGCCTCTGACTACAGCTCGTCCGACCGGAAGCTCAGCGGCGACTTTGCGGCAAACAAGGGACGGCTGCCTATGCCTATTTCCGGGCGATACAGAATCGTGAGTCATTTCGGGCAATATAGCGTGGAAGGCCTCAAAGGTATTACCCTCGACAACAAGGGAATCAACATTCTCGGCAGTCCGGGAGCCGTCGCCCGCTCCATCTGCGACGGCGAGGTGAGCGCCGTGATACAGTGGTCGGGCACCTATGTGGTGATGGTGCGTCATGGAGCCTATATCTCCGTCTACTGCAACCTTAGCTCCGTGGCCGTGTCGAGAGGCATGAGGGTCTCCGCGCGGCAGGCTCTGGGCAATGTGGGAAACGACAATATCCTGCAGTTCCAGTTGCGCCGGGGCACGACAAAGCTGAATCCCGAAGCGTGGCTGGGCCGGTAGCCGGAGCGGGATTCATCGTTTTCTGGATGGTAAAACCTCAGATTTTAGTGAGAGAAATCCCAGATTTTACCTATTAAACTCTTAGATTTTACTTTTCTGCCTGCCGTCGCGGATTCTTCAGAGGGTCAATTCCTTACAGCCGAGCAGCTGCATGTAGACATCGAAGGCATGGTTGATTTCGCTCAGGCAGATGAACTCGTCGGCAGAGTGAGACCGTTCCGACTCTCCCGGGCCGAGCTTGAGCGACGGGAAGGGCATGAGTGCCTGGTCGCTGAGCGTGGGCGATCCGAAGGGCTTCAGCCCCATTTTCACACATTCTCGCACCAAAGGATGGTTCTCTGGAATATGCGATGAGCGGAGGTGGAAGGAGCGTGCCTTGACCTCCGACTTCAGGTGCTTGCTGACGAATTCGAACACCTCCCGGTTGTCATAGTATTCATTGGTGCGGATGTCGGCCACCATGCGACATTCGTCGGGTATCATATTGTGCTGCGTGCCGGCGCTGATCATGGTTACATTCATCAGCGTGGGTCCGAGGAGCGGACTCACCCTCTCGAACCGGTAGCCACGCATCCAGTTCAGGTCGTCGAGTGCCTCGTAGATGGCATTCTGCCCCTCGTTGCGGGCGGCATGGCCGCTCTTGCCCTTCGTCGTGATGTCGAGCACCATCAGCCCCTTCTCCGCGATGGCAGGCTGCATACCCGTGGGCTCTCCCACGATGGCCGCGGCAATCTCCGGCAACAGGGGCAGGACACGGCGGATGCCGTCGGCTCCCGACACTTCCTCCTCTGCCGATGCCAGATATATTAAGTTGTAGTTTCTCTCAAGGGGAACAAGAGCCCTGAAAGCCTGCAGGAGAGTTACGAGCCCTCCTCCGCAGTCGTTGCTCCCAAGGCCGTAGAGCCTGTCGCCCTCGACGGACGGCGTGAAGGGCATCCGCCGCCAGCTGTCCACGGGCTTGACGGTGTCGATGTGCGCATTGAGCAGAAGGGTGGGGCGCGAGGCCGTGAATCCGGGGTCTACCGTCCACACATTGTTGGCCTCGCGGCAGGGAGTCAGCCCATAGCTCTCTATCTGCCCTGTCTCTTATACACATCTCCGAGCCCACGAGACTCGACGTCATCT
>CAUULA010000097.1:0-10009 GCA_963545855.1 uncultured Prevotella sp. | reverse complement strand
TGACGTCGAGTCTCGTGGGCTCGGAGATGTGTATAAGAGACAGATATACAATTAAAGCCTTTTTATGCATCTTCTTTCTCATTTTTTAGTATCTTTGCAAACACATTAAAAGATTATTTTCTACTCACATGAAAGAACTTTCCCTTAAGTACGGATGTAACCCAAACCAGAAACCTTCACGGATTTTCATGGAAGCGGGAGAACTCCCTATCGAGATTCTCTGCGGCCACCCTGGATATATCAACTTCCTTGACGCCCTCAACTCATGGCAGCTTGTGAAAGAACTGAAGGCGGCCACTGGTCTCCCTGCGGCCGCCTCGTTCAAGCATGTGAGCCCGGCAGGAGCCGCGATAGGACTTCCCCTGAGCGACACACTTAGGAAAATCTACTTCGTAGACGACATAGACTTCGAGCTTACGCCCATTGCCAACGCCTATGCCCGTGCCCGTGGTGCCGACCGCATGTGCTCGTATGGCGACTTCGTGGCACTCTCTGACACCTGCGACAAAGCTACTGCCCTGCTCATCAAACGGGAAGTGAGCGACGGCGTGATAGCCCCGGACTTCACTCCCGAGGCCCTTGAGATTTTGAAAGAGAAACGCAAGGGAACCTATAATGTCATCAAAATCGACCCGGAATACAGGCCTGCTCCCATCGAGCGTAAGCAGGTGTTCGGCATAACTTTCGAGCAAGGGCGCAACGAAGTCTGCCTCGACGACGACGCCTTGTTTGAAGATGTTCCCACGCGGAACAAGACCTTCACCCCGGAAGCTAAGCGCGACCTCATCATCAGCCTCATCACGCTGAAGTATACACAGAGTAACTCCGTGTGCTATGTAAAGGACGGACAGGCCATTGGCATAGGAGCCGGGCAGCAGAGCCGCATCCATTGCACCCGTCTTGCCGGCAATAAGGCCGACATCTGGTGGCTGCGCCAGAACCCGAAAGTGATGGCCCTGCCTTTCAAGCCGGGCATCCGCCGCGCCGACCGGGACAACACCATCGACCTCTATATCGGCGACGAGAGTGAGGATATATTGCGTGAGGGCGCATGGCAGCAATTCTTCACCGAAAAGCCGGAACCTCTGGCCATGGAGGAGAAGAAAGCCTGGATAGCCCAAAACACGAATGTGGCCCTCGGCAGCGATGCCTTCTTCCCATTCGGCGACAATATCGAGCGCGCCTATAAGAGTGGCGTGAAATACATCGCACAGGCCGGCGGCTCCATCCGCGACGACCATGTCATCGATACCTGCGATAAATACGGCATCGCCATGGCGTTTACCCATGTAAGACTCTTCCATCACTAATGTAGTCAAAAAAACACCCGTATGAGCGAAATAGACGACATTATCGAGAGCGGCATCGTTTTCAGGGGAGCACCGAAAGGAGGCCCCAAGGACGAAAAGGTGAAGACCAAGGCCAAGAAAAAGAAGTATATCACCGGCGCGCACGGTTCAGGCTCTGCCCGCCAGAAGGCCAAATATCGCAAACAGCGCGCCAACCGACACAAGGGAAAATAAGGGACAGGTTTCCTGTTTACTGTCTTTTGTCCGAGAGCAAGCGGTTTAAGACGACATTTCCAATGACTGTTTGCCCGAGAACAGCGGCTACCCTTGCTGAAGGCAGCCGCTGTTCATTTTATATCCCGTATCCGATATCTTCCTTAAGACCCTATTTTTCCGCCTTGACAGCTCCTCCCTTAACAATCAAGGTGTGGGAACGAAGCTGACCCGTTGCATGATTAAAGAGCAGTGCGGGATTGAAACGCTTCCCCCTGAACACGGTCTCGAAATGCAGATGGGCCGTCGTGGCACGCCCCGTGCGCCCCGTCAGGCCGATAATCTCACCCGCCTTTACCTTCTGCCCTTTCCTCACATAGTTACGAGACTGATGACTATAATGGGTCTCCAGGCCGTTGGGATGCTTGATAATGATATAGTTTCCATACCCGTAATACGGTCTGGACATGGTTACCTCGCCATCGAAAGCGGCATAAATCTTATCGCAGGGCTTCGTCTTCAGGTCGGCCCCCGTATGCATGCGGCGGCCGCGACGACCGTAATCGCTGATCACCTTGCATCCCGGCAACGGATAGGCCCATTCCCCCTCCTTCAGTTTCCGAAGGTCGAGACGGGTCGTCGTATTGGGATTCGATACCGTATATCCCTTCTCCTCAACTTTCTCCCTCCTGGAAACGGCCACAGCTATGCGGTTTCCCGACTTCCGGAAGACCACCTCCTGCTTACGAAGCCGATGGCTGGCAAGCTCCAACAAGGTCTCCGGATTGATGCGCCCACCGTTCACCATAATGGCAAATGTACAGAAGATTTGTCCTTCCCGGCCTCCCACAATGGCAACAGACTGTCCTGCCTTAACGCTCTGCCCCACCTTTACAAGGTTCTCGGCATTATCTCCATAGACTGTTTCCAAGCCGTTGGAATGGCGGATTACGATGACATTGCCAAACTTTCCGTCCTTACGGGAAAGACGGACAACACCGTCGAACATCGCCTTTACGGCATCTCCTTTCTTCGTGGTAATCTTCAGATTGGCATTTCCATCCGACAGCTCAGCCTTTCCCACGGGAATCGGGAAACTGTATTCGCTGTTTTTAAGACTGCCGAAATCGACGCTGAAAGCATTGGAACGGCTGAAAAGCCCCGGCGTTTCAATACTGATCTGCTGTTGCTCCGCCGGCGTGAAGGTATCCTTTACCGGCGCAAACGACGACATCATCACGACGACCACGCCGCAGACCAGGAGATTTCTTATTTTCTTTCTTTTCTTCATTTCAGGTTCCGGGTTTGCGCCCTATCTAATCATAATCGCAGTAAAAATTCTCCCCGACGCAATACCTAACCGGCGGGCAGAGAAATAATCATCAACTTGAGAGTAGGTGCACACATTTGCCATCTGGATATTCTGTGGGCTCACTCCCGTATCTATCAACTGAATACGGCAACACTCCGGCAGGTTGATATGCCATTTTTCATATTTTCTGGCCATGCGGGACATGTTGAATCCAGCACCGGCAAATTCGTCATATACCTCATCTCCCACCTCGAAGTTCGCGAGTGAGATACCCGGACCCACTACGGCCCTGAGCTTGTGGACATCCGCATGAAACTGCCTGCCCATTTCCCGGACGGCTTTCGCCACGATGCCCTTTACTGTACCCCGCCATCCTGAGTGCACCGCGCCAACGGCATGATGCTCCCCATCATAAAGCAAGACGGGAATGCAATCGGCCGTCGACACCCCTATACAGACTCCCCGCATATCGGTGAGCATACCGTCGACCCCGTCAAGCAAAGCCTGCCTTTGTTCCGTATTCAAGAGAAAGAAGTCGGGCTCAATCCTATGGATGACTGCCCCATGAGTCTGATGCGGCAGGACAATGTGATCCGGTTGAATCCCAAGCTCGTTTGCAAGGGCTTCCCTGTTCTCGCTGACAGCCTCCAGGGCGTCGCCGCAATAGGGGTTGATGTTAAATCCGCCATAACTGTCCTTGCTCACGCCGCCATGCCGGGTCGTGGAAAATGCCGCTACGCCTCCACCTATATCATAATAAGTCAGCCAGGGCTTAAGCATCCGCCCCGTCCTCCTCGTACTCGAAATCGTCAAGGTCTTCTATTTCATCCTCGTCGACGAACTCTATCGCCCCGTCTTCACCCTCGTCGCACAGCTCCGCCACAAAGCTTTCCATGTCTTTGTCGCGATGCACGAGGGTGTCTTCAGCCATGATTTCCTGTAATTTATTACTTTCGCTGTTCAGCTCCTTCCAGAGAATATCCTTGAGTTCATTCAATCCCTTTCCGGTTACCGACGAGATGAAGACGACAGGCAAATCTGTCGGGAGAGCCTCCCGAAGCATCTCGACCAGCTCGTCATCCAGCAAGTCGCACTTCGTAACGGCAAGCACACGATGCTTGTCGAGCATTTCCGGATTGAATTTCTCCAGTTCGTTGAGCAGGATTTCATACTCCCTCTTGATATCATCCGTATCGCCCGGCACCATGAAGAGCAGCAGCGAGTTGCGCTCTATATGCCGCAGGAAGCGGAGCCCAAGCCCCTTTCCCTCGCTCGCTCCTTCGATAATGCCCGGAATATCGGCCATGACAAACGACTGGCGATCGTGATACGCGACAATACCCAGCGACGGTTCGAGCGTCGTGAAAGGATAGTTGGCTATCTTCGGGCGCGCGCTCGACAGGGTCGAGAGCAGGGTAGACTTCCCCGCATTGGGAAAACCCACGAGACCCACATCGGCCAGAAGCTTCAGCTCCAGTATGACGGTCATTTCCTCCATGGGCTCTCCGGGTTGCGCATAGCGGGGTGCCTGGTTGGTTGCCGTGCGGAATTGGAAGTTACCCAAGCCGCCGCGGCCTCCTTTCAGGAGCACCACTTCCTGCCCGTCATAGGTAACATCGCAGACATATTTGCCGGTCTCGGCATTATACACCACCGTCCCGCACGGCACATCGATATACCGGTCTTTGCCGTCGCTGCCGTGGCACTTGTCGCGGGCACCGTTTCCTCCGTGCTCCGCATACACATGACGCTGGTATTTCAGATGGAGCAAAGTCCAATAGTTGTGATTTCCACGAAGGATGACACTTCCCCCATGACCACCGTCGCCACCGTCAGGTCCGCCGTTCGGCTGATACTTTATATGACGCAGATGCATCGAACCTCTGCCCCCCTTGCCGGACCGGCAGTAGATTTTCACATAATCAACGAAATTGGACTCTGCCATTCCATCAGGATTCTTAAAGGTGATCGATTACATGACGGATGTCGCCGAAGATGCGATCGAGCTCCCCAAAGCCGTCTATATGATGATGGATGCCTTCCTTCTCATACCACTTTATGAGAGGAGCGGTCTGACTGTGATAGACATTCAGACGCTTCTTGATGGTCTCCTCGTTATCGTCGGTCCGGCCACTCTGCTGTCCGCGGAGCACCAGACGCTTCATCAGCTCCTCCTCGGGGACATCAAGCTCTATCATGGCCGCCACCTTGTGGTCGCGCTCTGCCAGCATCCTCTTCAATGCCTCGGCCTGGGGGATCGTGCGGGGGAAGCCGTCGAAGATGACGCCCTCGTGCTCCTTGCCGAACCCGTCGTAGACGCTCGCAAGGATGTCGATCATCAACTCGTCGGGGATGAGCTGTCCCTGGTCGATATATCCCTTAGCCGTCTTGCCGAGCTCCGTCCCGTTCTTAATCTCACTGCGCAACACATCTCCCGTGGAGATATGTCCGAAACCATATTGAGCAATCATCTTGTCGCTCTGCGTGCCCTTGCCTGAGCCCGGTGCACCGAAAATAACTATATTCTTCATCATCTTATTCTATGATTCTGTAAATATCCCTTAAACTGCGCCCTTGCTGATCGTAGTCGAGCCCATAGCCCACGATGAAGTCGTTGGGAATCTCCATGGCGGCATACTCTATATTCAACGGCACCTGAAGCTTGTCGGGCTTGACGAGCAGCGAGCATATATGCAGCGAGGCCGGCTCACGCGTGCCCAGGGTCTCCAACATGCGTTTCATGGTCAGACCGGTATCCACAATATCCTCTACAATAACCACATGGCGGCCATGAAGCTCCTCGGTAACACCGAAAACCTCCTTTACCTCTCCCGTAGAAGCCGTTCCCTGATAGGAGGCGAGCTTCACAAACGAGATTTCGGAGGGAATCGTGATGTAGCGCATCAGGTCGGCTGCAAACACAAAAGAACCATTCAGCACGGCGAGGAACAAGGGGTTCTTACCGGCCATATCCCTGTTCAGTTTCTCCGCAACGGCCTTGACGCACTGTTGAATCTCACTCTCCGGGATAAAAGTCTTAAAGGTTTTGTCCTTAATTTTAACGATGCTCATAAGGCTATTTAAAATATATTTGTTGCAAAATTACAAAAAATATGCCAAACATGCATGATTGTTTAGTATTAATTTCGTATTTTTGCAGGGAGATGAAGATTTTCACAGGTGCTCAAATACGCGAGCAGGACAAATATACGATGGAGCATGAGCCGATCCGGGGGATTGACTTGATGGAGCGTGCGGCAAAGGCCATCGCTTTTGCCATTTGTTCCGAATGGACCAGACAGACACCTGTCGTCGTCTTCGCCGGACCGGGAAACAATGGCGGCGACGCCCTTGCCGTTGCACGCCAGATGGCGGAGCAGGGATACAAAGTCAGCGTCTACCTCTTCAATATCCACGACCGCCTCTCGGAAGACTGCGAGACCAATCGGCAGAGACTCATCGACAATAAGAAAATCAGTGTCTTCAAGGAAATCAAGGTAGACTTCGACCCTCCGAAACTGGACGCGAACACCCTCGTCGTCGACGGCCTTTTCGGCTCCGGACTGAACAAGCCACTGGCCGGAGGGTTTGCTTCTCTGGTGAAATACATCAACCAGAGTCCCTCGAAAGTCGTAAGCATCGACCTCCCTTCGGGGCTGATGACCGAGGACAACACCTACAACATCCGGGCAAACATCATCCGGGCCGACCTCACCCTGACGCTCCAACAGAAGAAGCTGGCCATGCTCCTGGCAGACAACCAGCCCTATATCGGCAAGGTAAAGGTGCTCGACATCCGGCTTTCAGAAGAGTTTACCAAGAAAACCGACGCCCCCTACCACATTCAGGAGGAAAACGAAATCCGCCCGATGCTGATGTCCCGCGACGACTTCGCCCACAAGGGAACGATGGGCAGCGCCCTCATCATTGCCGGCAGCTACGGCATGTCGGGGGCTTCGATACTGGCCACGCGCGCCTGTCTGCGTTCCGGAGCGGGCAAGGCAACGGTGCACACACCCAAGAAGAACTATAATATCATGCAGATTGCCGTCCCGGAGGCGGTGATGCAGATGGACCGGGAGGAGACTTATTTCTCCGAACCCGTGGATACCGACGACCTCGACGCCCTTGCCATAGGGCCCGGACTCGGTCATCACGAGAACACCGCCATCGCCATGATTGCCCAGCTGCGACGCACGCAGTGCCCGATCGTTGCCGATGCCGACGCGCTGAACATCCTCTCCAACCATCGTGCGTGGATGCAGCAGTTGCCCAAGGGCATCATCCTGACGCCGCACCCCAAGGAGTTAGACCGCCTCTCCGGCAATGCCAGCAACGGATGCTACGAACGATTGATGAAAGCCCGCGACCTGGCAGAGCACCTTCAGGGATACATCATCCTGAAGGGACACTTCTCGGCCTTATGCCTACCCGACGGAAAAATCATCTTCAACCCGACGGGCAACTCCGGTATGGCCACGGCCGGGAGCGGAGATGTACTCACGGGCATCGTCTGCGGTCTACTCGCCCGCGGCTACAAGCAGAAGGAGGCATGCCAGCTGGGCATGTACCTGCACGGTCTGGCCGGCGACCTGGCCGTCAGGGAGATCGGTAAGGAGAGCTTCGTCGCAAGCGACCTTATCGACTATCTGCCACAAGCCTTCAAGCGACTGAACGACTAAATAAAAAGACTGAAAATGAAAAAGATATTCCTCACCCTTACGGGACTGTTCTTTTTTCTGGCCATACAGGCACAGCAGCCTGTAGCAGGCACCACCTATTACCTCCCGAAGACCGTGCTGAGGTTCTCGTTCCTGATAGAAAAGACCACCTATACGCCCGGCCAGTTCGCTGCCTACTCCGGCAAATACCTCAAGAAAACGGATGTACGGCTGGAGCCCTCCACCACCTATCGCATCGCGGACATCCGCATGACCCCCACGGCCATGCCGGATTCTGCCAAGCAATATACCCTGACGCTGGACAAGAAACTCAGCATCACGGAGGTAGACAGAGCCCCCGGCGGCATCCTGCTGGCCATCAACGCAAAGGGAAAAGGCTTCGAGGAGCCGGAGCCCTTCAGGCCCGCCGTCCAGAAGCCATTGCCCAATCCGCGCAACTACATGAACGAGGACATCCTCACGGCGGGAAGCACGGCCAAGATGGCGGAGCTCTGCGCACAGGATATCTACGAGATTCGCGACAGCCGCGCACAGCTCTCCCGGGGACAGGCAGACTTCATGCCCAAGGACGGAGCACAGCTCAAGATCATGATGGACAACCTCGACACACAAGAGGCAGCCCTCCTGCAGACCTTCGAGGGCACCACGCGCAAGGACACGACGGAAGCAATCCTCACCTTCATCCCCACCAAGAGCGTGGAGAGACAGCTCTTTTTCCGATTCTCGAAATGGACGGGCATCACCGATTCCGACGACTTGGGCGGTTCTCCTTATTATATTAGCGTCGTCAATGAGCAGAACATACCCGAAAACGCTCCTGCCGCAGGCGAAGACAAGAAGAGCAAGGACGACTTCGGACTGAATGTGAACATTCCCGACAAAATCAAGGTTACGCTCTATAAATATGAGCAGCCGTTGAAGACCTACGAGCTCTGGGCCGGTCAGTTCGGCAAGACCGAGAGCCTGAGCAGCGAACTCTTTGGAAAGAAGACGACGACCCGCTTGCTCCTGAACCCACTCACGGGCAGCATCGAGAAAATAGAAAGCGAGATGCTGAAATAAACGGTAACACCCGCCAGAACAAAGTCTCATGCCCTGCATGCTTTTTCGTGAGCATGCAGGGCATGATTATATTGCGCAGGCCCGAAGGCTGCCTTCTCCCCGGAAAACAAAGAGACTGCGGGGGCGCATCGGCCGGAAACCCGGCCCTCCACAGCCCTCCAGACCGGCAACGGCATTTTTCCGGCGTATTACCAGCAAGTCGTAATGCCATTACCGGCCGTTGGCAACAATCCGGCCGGCCCCTTTGCCGACGGCTTCCCCTATCTTCTCCGCCCGGAGCAAGCCAAAAACAGGATACAAGATAGGCGGGAGTCCGTCGTGCGACAGTTCCCGCCTATCCTTAATTCAATTTATAACTTACTTAGCCATAGCGGCTTGATCAGTCCAGATTGGCCAACTTGTTATCGCTCCCGAGCACATCGGTAATCTTGTGCTTGTAGAGGTCGATCATGTAGTTACGAGCCACCTTGCCATACTGGCGTGGGTCGAAGTAGTCCGGATGTTCAGCCAAGGTCTCACGAACACCTGCCGTATAAGCCAGACGAGAGTCTGAGTCGATGTTGATCTTGCAGACTGCGCTCTTGGAAGCCTCACGAAGCTGCTCCTCCGGAATGCCCACTGCGTTAGGCAGATTGCCGCCAAACTTGTTGATGATGTCCACATACTCCTGCGGAACGGATGAGGAACCGTGGAGCACGATGGGGAATCCGGGAAGCTTCTTCTCGATCTCGTGGAGCACATCGAATGCCAATGGAGGGGGAACCAGACGACCCGTCTTCGGATCGCGGGTGCACTGCTCCGGGGTGAACTTGTATGCACCGTGAGAGGTACCGATAGAGATAGCGAGCGAATCGCAGCCCGTACGGGTAGCGAAGTCAATCACTTCCTCCGGCTTCGTATAGTGAGACTCCTCAGCAACGACCTCGTCCTCAACGCCTGCAAGCACGCCGAGCTCAGCCTCAACGGTTACATCGTACTGATGGGCATACTCTACCACCTGCTTGGTCAGGGCAATATTCTCCTCGTAAGGGAGAGAAGAGCCGTCGATCATAACGGAAGAGAAACCCATGTCCACACAGTTCTTGCAGAGCTCGAAGCTGTCTCCGTGGTCAAGGTGGAGAACGATCTCAGGATGTTTGCATCCCAGTTCCTTCGCATATTCCACCGCGCCTTCTGCCAGATAACGAAGAAGCGTAGCGTTCGCATAGTTACGCGCACCCTTCGAAACCTGCAGGATGACCGGCGACTTCAATTGAGAAGAAGCTGTGATGATAGCCTGAAGCTGCTCCAGGTTATTGAAATTGAATGCCGGAATGGCATAACCTCCGTCTACGGCTCTCTTAAACATCTCGCGTGTATTTACGAGACCTAATTCTTTGTAACTAACTGCCATAATTCTATAAATGCTGTCTCTTATACACATCTCCGAGCCCACGAGACTCGACGTCATC
>CAUULA010000096.1:0-10071 GCA_963545855.1 uncultured Prevotella sp. | reverse complement strand
ACACTCGACTAGTCGTCGGCAGCGTCAGATGTGTATAAGAGACAGCCATAATATTTATACTTTAATTTTGAATATTGCTTTCTTTATTTTTTCTGCCTCCGTGATAAGGGGAGCATGCGCGTCCTGAGGGGCAAATACAACAAACATCCCCGGTCTGCATCTTACATATTGCTGCGGCTTTATCGTAGGCGCAAAGCCAATATCACGAGCCATGTCATAGCTTCCCTGCGGCACGACTTCTATTGGACTCCACCCATATTCTTCCTCCTCGAAAGGAATCTGAACATCTATCATCTTACGGTGGAACTCCAGTAACGCATCTGAGCGGATCTTGCCTTTGCTCTGGTCTATATTCAGAAGAAGTTCATCTTCCTTTAGGACATAACGACCCACAGGTAAATCTTTCAAATCATGTGTCCTGACAAATTCCAGCACCTTCCCCATCAGAGGATTCAGGCCTATATACTTCTCCAGATTATCAAGCGTGTCAATGATCATAATGTCTCTATACTAATTAATCCAGAATTCTGCGCCCATGCTCGTAATGCCCACGAGCGGTAATCTGTCCATTGCGATCTTTCTCCACGAACTTACCCGTGCGCTCATCACGGTCATATCCACCTTCGAAACGCTGCCCATCCTTGTCTTCCTCTATGGCCGGTCCTTGGCGCATGCCATTTCTATAAGAACCCTTGAACTTACTGCCGTCAGCAAAATGGATGACAACTTCACCCTCTACTCTGCCAGCCTTGAAGCTTCCCTCAAACACATCACCCGCCTTTTTCACGAGTTTACCATGCCCTTCTTGCATATCCGCTTTCCAGCTACCCGTATAGCTGTCTCCATTCCGCCAGACATAAGTTCCTTGCCCATTTTTCTCTCCTTCGAGAAACTGGCCTTGATACTTGTCTCCGTTTGCATAACGGAATATACCGACTCCGGTTCGTTCACCTTGCACATAGTCGCCTTCATAGTAATCACCATTCTGGAACTTATAGATGCCCTTTCCATTTTGAATGTCATCTTTCCAATCACCTATATAGGTGTCGCCATCAGCATACTTGAATGTTCCTTTTCCTGAACGCTGGTTATTAGCCCACATCCCGTCATAGGTGGTTCCATCCCCCCAGTCAAAGAAACCTTTGCCTGATTTCTTGTCATCCTTCCACTGGCCATTATAATATGCACCATTGGCATATATATATTTTCCTTTGCCGGAGCGCTTGTCGTGAACCCAGTTGCCATCATACCGGTCGCCATTGTAATAATACATGACACCATGGTCTTGCTGATAGTCCCGGTACCAGAGGCCTACATACTTGTTGTTATTCATGAAGTAATAGGTACCACGCCCATGCTGCTGATCTTGGTACCACTGGCCTTCATACTTCTCTCCGTCCGAAAAAGAATAGACGCCATATCCCTGTCGCCAGCCCTTCACATATTCACCCTCAAAAGTATCACCATTCTTAAACACGGTGATGCCCTTTCCATGAGGTTTCCCATTCATCAGTTCTCCCTTATAAGTGCCCTCGTCATGTGTAATGCATGAGCCCAAGGTTATCTTCTGGGCATTGATGCCCAAAGGTAGAGAAAGAAGTATATATGCTAATATCCTCTTTTTCACAAGTTCAAAATTTAATATTCAATGCTCAAAATTAGCAAAAAACATCGATAATTCAAAATGTATTAGTAAATTTTAGTATCTTTGCAAAAATAATTCACATCAAGTCATGACAAAATTCATAGCAATTATTCCTGCACGCTACGCATCGACACGCTTTCCAGGTAAACCTCTCGCCTTGCTCGGTGGCAAGCCGGTAATACAAAGGGTTTACGAGCAAGTAACGGGCATTCTTGACGATGCATATATAGCTACTGACGATCAGAGAATCTATGACGCGACAATAGGCTTTAAAGGTAAGGCGGTCATGACGCGTCCTGACCATCAAAGTGGTACCGACCGCATAGAAGAAGCCATTGAGAAAATCGGTGGGGACTTCGATGTCGTGGTTAATATTCAAGGGGATGAGCCCTTCGTGCAGCAAAGTCAGATAGAGGCTTTATGCGCGTGCTTCAAAGACCCTGATACGCAGATCGCCACCTTGGGAAAACCATTTTCAGCGATGGAAGCCGTAGAGAATCCGAATTCCCCTAAGATTGTGGTAGACAACCATGGGTATGCAATGTACTTCAGCCGTTCGATAATTCCTTTCGTCCGTGGTGTAGACAAGTCCGGATGGCTGACTAAATATCCTTTCCTAAAACACTTGGGTATTTACGCCTACCGCAGTGAAGTGCTCCACGAGATCACGCAATTGCCCCAGTCGTCCCTTGAAAAGGCTGAAAGCCTCGAGCAGCTTCGCTGGCTTCAAAATGGATATCGCATCAAAGTGGGTGTTACCGATGTAGAAACCGTAGGCATTGACACTCCGGAAGACTTGCAAAAAGCAGAAGAATTCCTGAGCAGGATAAAATAAATCCTTTCACAATTCACAAGATTTCTTAAACCGACGAGGGAACCGCAATGAGTCGGTTCCCTCGTTTATACAATTCTTTTGAGCGTCAAAAGAAAGTTATCGCTTATCATAGCGACGCTACCTCATTCTGCCATAATGTGTTAACTGCGTCGCTGGGCATACGCCAATCCCCGCGAGGGCTCAGGCTCACACTTCCCACCTTCGGGCCGTCCGGCAAGCAAGAACGCTTAAATTGCTGACTGAAGAATCTATTACAGAATACTGACAACCAATGCTTTATAACTTCATCTTCATACATCCCGTTAAACGCTTTCTGAGCTAATAAGAATATCTTTGCAGGACGGAAGCCATGACGCAAGAAATAATAGATGAAGAAGTCATGGAGTTCATACGGTCCCACAATATCCTCCGTCTTCTGCTTGATCTGCCCATCTGCGTCAGCAGGGATAAGCTCTGGAGATATCGGAGTATCCACAATATCCAACAGGGTTTTTGCAACGGCCTCTTTCGTAGTGGTTGCCACATAGCGGATGAGATGCTCTACGAGCGTCTTGGGCACACTCACATTCACTCCATACATGCTCATGTGGTCTCCGTTATAGGTACACCAGCCCAAAGCCAGTTCAGAGAGATCTCCCGTGCCGATGACCAGAGCATTCTCTTTATTGCTCAAGTCCATGAGAATCTGGGTGCGCTCGCGAGCCTGCGCGTTTTCATAAGTAACATCATGGAGTGCCGGATCCTGGCCAATATCCTCGAAATGCTGCTGCACGCTCTTTATAATATTAATCTCACGAGTCGTAATACCAAGGCTCGTCATCAGATTGACAGCATTGTTATGGGTATAGTCCGTCGTACCGAATCCCGGCATCGTAACACCGATGATATCTTTACGGCTGAGTTTCATCTTATCGAAAGTGCGAACGCATACTAACAACGCCAAAGTAGAATCCAATCCTCCGCTGATGCCTAAGACAACCTTCTTGACACGAGTATGCACCAGTCGCTTGGCAAGTCCCATGACTTGAATATTAAAGATCTCTTCACAAGTGGCCTGCATCTGCGCTCCTGAGGGGATAAGGGGATGGGGATTTACATAGCGCTCCAAAGCAAAGTCGCGCTCTTCAACAGAGCGCGCATGGATATGCTTCACATCTTCCTTCAGCATGCGGCGCTGCGCATTCACATAAGTAGTGTTGTTCACGCGCTCCGTGCGAAGCCGCTCCACATCCACCTGATTAACCACCAACTGACTGTCCATGGAGAATCTGTCGCCTTCGGAGAGCAGAGAGCCGTTCTCGAGGATAAGAGCCTTGCCGCTATAGACGAGATCCTGCGTACTTTCCCCAAAGCCTGCGCTGGAGTAGACATAGCCTGTAATGGTACGGGCACTCTGCTGGGCAAGAAGCCCTTTCAGATAAGAGTGCTTACCGATAAGCTCATCGCTTGCAGAAAGGTTGAAGATAAGGTCAGCACCGGCAAGGGCCAAGTGATTGCTCGGAGGCGTCGGTGCCCACACATCCTCACAAATCTCAACGCCAAACTTCACTCCTTGGAAGGTTTCAAATATCTGCGGGGAGGATGTGATATGCACTTGATTTCCGGCAAAATGAATGTCCTGTTCCTTAAGATCCTGGCATGAAGCGAACCAACGCTTCTCATAAAACTCGCCATAGTTAGGCAAATATTCCTTAGCCACAATACCGAGAATCTGGCCTTTCTGGATCACAATGGCACAGTTGAGCAAGAGGTCGCCTGCCGTCGCGGGAAGTCCGACGATGCTGATAACGCCCAGCGACCGGGTGAAATCAAGCAACTCCAGCACGGCATCTTCCGATGCGTCGAGCAACAACTTCTGCCGAAAGAGATCCTGACAAGTATAACTGGTCAATGACAACTCCGGGAAGACGACAATCTCAACGCCTTTGCCTTCGGCCTGGATGATGAGCTTCTCTATTTCCTTTACATTATACTGGCAATCGGCCACCTTCACCGAAGGCACCGCCGCTGCAACCTTGATAAATCCGTACTTCATATATTTGGCTTATCTATAATTATCTTATCATAACCTGTGTGGCACCATAGCCGTATTCTTGAAACGATGCATCCTGATACTGATAGCGCCTATAACGATAAGTGAGTTCATTGATGATGGCATGGCGCAGGACCCCCTCGCCTTTTCCATGAATGAAGACAATCTTCTTGCCATGTCTGCCTTTGTTTTCCTCGAGCACTTCGCGAAACTTCTTCAACTGATACTGCAAGATTTCCTGATGACTCATGCCCGCAGTAGTGTCCAAGAGTTGGTCGACATGTAAGTCCACCACTAAAGTATCTTTATCTCCCTGCCGCTTTTCAACAACCTTTTCTCCCTCTTCGGGCTGCTTATACATTTCTTGCTTCAAGGCCTTGGCATCCACGAAGAGAGGATGAGGCTGGCGGTCGTTCTCTACAATGGTATAAAGCAATGCCGGGATATCGAAGAACGGGTTGTCCTGAAAAGTATGCAGCTTGTAGAATTTCACCGGATCCAGCCGCAATTGCACCCCGACAGGCGGCTTCTGGGCAAAAGGCCTGTCCTTCTTATAGGCAAGCATCTGCACGGCTATATGCATCATCTCGTTGAGATTCTCACGACCGATTTCCTCTATATAGAACTTGGTGTTCGGCTCCACCTCCGCCTGCGAGCGCAATGTCCACGAGGAGTCTTCGGCAGTCATATAAGTATATTGCACGAAATAGTTGCTGTCATTCACGAAGTAGACCTCAAAACGGGTGTTTGTAACCTCCTTGATATCTAAGGGGACAAAGGCGAGGAAACAACTTAGCCGGTTTCCGCCCTGCCGCTCTTCGACTGGCGCCGAAAAGGTGATGGGCTTCCCGAGGTCGACGGCATCCTCAACCGTCATGTCTACCTCCTCATCCTGCCCCTGCTTCATCAACTGGCGAATGCTCGCGCCCTTCTGCCTGCCGGGGGCATCTCCTTGCTTCTGAGCCACGATGCGGCTTGTCTCATAGTCATGGCCCGTGGCGATTACCACGACCTCCGTAACGGGCATAGGTATCTGAAATCCATCCTCATCCTCCACAAGAACGATGTTCTTGCCTTGAAAGCCGGCAACTACACCCCCACCCTTTTCTGACAGAAAACTTACTTTATCTCCAATTTTCATATCGTTGTTAATAATGTGGACAAATTTACATAATATTTACGAGAACCACAAGAATTTCGCGGCCTTTTTCAGAAAGGGGGAAAATGCATGAATCCAGCTCTCCAGATTTCTCTTTTACAAGGCATTTCCATCTATAAAGATGTTCCGAAAGGCTGTATAAAGAAAGGAAAAATAGCCGTAAAACAAATCTGGGATGCGGCAAAGAAAACATGCCGGAGGTTCTTCCACGCTTATTACAAATAGTTTGTAACATGATTACCAACAATTGGTAACGACCTTACCAATAAGTGGTAATGCTGTTACCAACGGCTGGTAATCCCGCAAAGAGCCTCCGGCACGCTCTCTTTCATTATATTATATACAAAGGGGAGATTACCGATACGACTGCCTCAGAATCTCCACGATCTCATCGTGCCTAAGCGGCTGGCGGTCGCACGCTACCAATCCACCCATTACCTCGAGGGCATTGCTTGCCATGGTGTCAAACTCAGCAGGGGTGATGCCATAGTCGCTCATCTTCAGACTGTCTACTCCGCAAGCCCGCTGCAGCTCTACAAGTGCCGTGATAAAATCCTCCGGCTTCTCCGCGTCGGCCTTACCGAGCATCTTGGCCATGTTCACAAACCGGTCATCGCATACATGCTTGTTCATCACCGTACTAAAGTAAGCCTTCGAAATCATGATCAGACCGGCTCCGTGAGGCAACTGTTCGTGGTAGGCACTCAATGCATGCTCTATGCTGTGCTCCGCCGTGCAGGCGCTGGTATCCATGGAATAGCCGCTCATGGTGTTGGCAAAAGCCACCCTGGTACGAGCTTCCATGTCATTACCATCCCGGCAGGCTATAGGCAGATACTTGCCGATATTGGTGATGGCGGCCTCCTGAACCATATCGGAATAAAGATTAGAGCGATTGCTCACATAGCCTTCCAGGCTGTGGAAGAGTGCGTCAAAGCCCTGATAGGCCGTGAAGAGAGGAGGCACGCTCACCATGAGTTCCGGGTCTACGATGGCATAGACGGCAAAGGCACGCGGATCGCCGATGCCCAACTTCTCGTGGGTTTCCGGATTGGTGATGACCCCCGCGCTATCGACTTCCGACCCTGTTCCCGCCGTGGTGGTAATGGCTATCCAGGGAAGCGGTGCGTTCACGGCTCGCTTTCCTTTGCCGGTACGACCCGTCGCATAGCTCCAGAGGTCGCCGGGATTGGTCGCGCTGATCGCCATCACCTTGGCTGCGTCCATGACAGAGCCGCCGCCAAGAGCCACGATGAAGTCGCAGCCGTTCTCGTTGGCGACCTTTGCTCCTTCCTCTACGCTCTGCTTCACGGGGTTAGCCTGAATCTTATCGAACACCACCGCCTCTACTCCTGCCTCCCGCAGTTCCTTCAGGGTACGGTCGAGATAACCGTTCACGCGAGTCGACTTGCCATTTGAAATTACGAGCAGAGCCTTCTTGCCCGGCATGGGCAGGGTATGCAGGTTGTTCAACTGTCCGGCACCAAACAACACCATTGTCTGTCCGGGAAAAACGAAAGATAACTTTGTTTCCATTACAATATCCTCTTTAAAGTTACGAACTGATTTTAGAGCAAAGATAGTAAGTTTTCCTGTACCTTATGTTACCACTTTTACAGATTTTATTACTATCTTCACTTTTTCCAGAGGCCCTCTCCCGTACGGGAGCAGACAACGATGGCTGCCGGAGACATGGTTGCGCCCGGCATATTTTAGCGTAAACGGTTTTATTTCTCTCTTACCGCCTGAATGAATCTACGCAATTTCTCAACATCCTTTACACCTGGCTTTACCTCAAAGCGGCTATCCAAATCAACGCCCGCAAGCATCGGATGACGCAAAGCCTTCACATCCTCGGTATCGTCAGGACCTATGCCCCCACCCAGAATAAACGGAATATCACCATCATATTGCCGTAGCACAGACCAGTCAAAACGCTCATGGCTTCCACCTGCAGCCTTGCGCTTGATATCGAAAAGGAACATATCCACGGCACCTCTATAAGCCGCACACCTGTCGAAGTCGCCGACAGCAGAGATGCTGACAGCCTTGATAATCTTAATACCGGGCCGAATGTCGGGATCAAGTGTAAGGCGCAGGTTCTCACAAGTTTCCCGGGGCTCGTCTCCATGCAATTGAATGTAATCGAGGCTATAATTAAATACGCGCGTAACGATATTCTGGGGCATATCATCGACAAACACCCCCACCCGCTTAGGTTGATTCTTAAGACTCCCCGTTGCGACACACTTCCCCTGGTTCATGCGAAGGCGCTCCTCGCTATAATCGGGAATGATACCAGCCTGGGCACTGATCATCTGCACATACCGGGGACTCTCGGGCCAGAAAACAAAGCCCATCATATCGACATTCAGTGCAGTTACCTCGCGGATATTCTCGGCTTCTCGCATGCCGCAAACCTTTATCAACATAGTCATATTTATTTACAATGTCCAAAGCTGCTGCAAAGGTAAGGCTTCCTTTTGAATTATCCAAGGCCTTTCTAAAAAACTTTCATAAACTCCCGGCCACCTCCAGCCTGACAAAATCGGCGAAATTGTCCCACAAAATCGGCGAAATTGAAGGACGAGATCGCCGAAATCGTCAGACCAATGACGGCAGTCTGCCAAATTGATTATATTCAGGCCGGCATCCCTTTCGAACTTCCTCTCTCCCCGACCTTTGCATCTGTTGAAATAGGGCATACGCCCCACAGGGTTCACAAATAAGTCAATGTAAACAGAAAAAACACATGAACCGATGTAATAAAGAGCAAACATCAGCGTTTTTCAAATGTATACTAATAACAAAAACAGATTAATAGCCTATGAAGTATTTTACTCCTGAAGAAATGGAACCGTCTGAAAAAACCTTGAGTTTTATCCGGCAATTCGCGAGAAGTTTTCGTGCCTTTCATGAAAAGGGGAATCATGTGCCGAGTTACCTAAACTGAAATCTCCGCTAAAATGAAAACAATAGTATCTCCTTCCCTGCTTTCTGCCGACTTTCTCAACATACAAAAGGAAGTGGAAATGATCAACCAGAGTGAGGCCGACTGGCTTCACATGGATGTAATGGACGGTGTTTTTGTTCCGAACATATCGTTTGGCTTCCCCATACTGGCCGCTGTCTCAAAGATTTGCAAGAAGCCTCTCGACACCCATTTCATGATCGTACAACCTGAAAAGTATATCAAGGAAGCGAAAGAATCCGGAGTCTACATGATGACTATCCATCAAGAAGCCTGCCTACACCTCAACCGCACAATCCATGCCATACACGACGCGGGGATGAAAGCGGGAGTAGCGTTAAACCCGTCTACCCCTGTCGGCACCTTGGAAGATGTGATCAACGATATTGACATGGTGCTGCTTATGAGTGTAAATCCGGGGTTCAGCTCCCAGAAATTCATAGAGAATACTATGGGCAAAATAGCACGGCTGAGAAAACTCATTGCAGACAGCGGAAGCAAAGCTCTCATTGAGGTTGACGGCGGGGTGCAAAGCGAGACAGCCCCGCGCCTTGTCGCGGCCGGGGTCGATGTGCTGGTGAGCGGAAGCTATGTGTTCAAGTCAGACAGCCCGACAGCTACCATTCACGCCCTGAAGAATCTCTGATTCTAATCGAACATCAAGGTGATGTTATTGGTCTTGGCCATTTTGCGGAGGTTCAAGATGGCATAGCGCATGCGCCCAAGGGATGTGTTGATACTCACATTCGTAACCTCGGCAATTTCCTTGAAAGAAAGTTCCTGATAAAAACGCATGAACACCACCTCGCGCTGCGTCTCCGGAAGCATTTCCATCATTCTCCGCACATCGCCGGAGACTTCTTCCCTGATATGCATGTTCTCTATATTGCTGTCAAGCAGATCCGTTGTGCGGATATTCGAAAGGTCATTGTCAGCGTTAGCCTCCACGACATGCTCGTTCCGCTGCGAACGATAGAGGTCCATTATCACATTATGGGCGATGCGGATAAGCCATGCAGAGAACTTCCCGGTGGGCGAATACTTGCCTTCCTGCATCTTCATGATGACCTTAACGAAAGTGTCCTGAAATATGTCATCGGCCTTTTCACGGTCTTTTACCACAAATAAAATGTATGAGAAAAGCCTCGTTTTATTGCGTTCCAACAATAAATCGAATGCCTCGACGCTACCGCCAATATAAGAAAGAGCCAACTCTTCATCGGTCATCTTACTGAGAATGTTCATTTCCTTTAACTTTTAAATTGGAGTAAAGGTTTTGCGATAGGCTTCTTTGTATTTATTGTTCTAAGACTGTTAATATTCGTTGCAAATATAAAAGTTTTCTTTGATTTGGCCAAATTTTTAACATAAAAGTTGCGTTTTTCACCCAAAAAGAGGTTGGCGCAGGATGCTGCCAACCTCAAATTCA
>CAUULA010000095.1:0-10243 GCA_963545855.1 uncultured Prevotella sp. | reverse complement strand
GCGATGACGTCGAGTCTCGTGGGCTCGGAGATGTGTATAAGAGACAGCTAAAATGGTCATTTACGTTATATGAGTAGAAAAATGAATCCGTCTATACAGACTATCACAGACTTCAATGGGGATGTGAATGAACTGTTCAAGATAGATGTAAACAGCGATGTGCCAATACTTTGCACTCGTAACCTTTTCTTTTTTCCAGGTGTAGTCTCTCCAATTATTATCGGTCGTCCTGCAAGCTTGAAATTGCTTGAATATCAACGGAAGAATCCAGAGGGAGTTCTTGCCGTCTTTTGTCAGAAGGATGTGAATGTCGATTTGCCACAGGAGAATGATCTCTATAAGACCGGTGTCTATGCCAAGTTACTCCGGATAATGGAGATGCCAGGGAATGGGGGATCTGTAACGGCAATCCTTCAGGCCCTTGGCCGCTGTGAGCTTGAGCAAATTACCCATTATACCCCTTTTTATCGTGGCACGGTGAGAAGTTTAGAAGAGGTATACCCTCTGGAGGGAGATAAGGAATTTCGCACAGCGATGCAAGATTTGCGTCAGAAGGCAGTGGAGTATATCCATCTGAATGACGAAGTTCCCAACGAGACGGAATTCGTGATTCGTGATACCACAAATGATATCATCTGTCTGAGTTTTATCCAGACGAATCTTCCGTTTACGGTTACGGACAAGGCAAATCTGATAAAAGGATCAGATACGATGGAGCGCTTGTTCCGTACCCTTCGGCTGATTAATCGTGATCTGGAATTGTTGAGGTTAAAACAATCGATTCAGACAAAAACCCGTCAAGATCTTGATGAACAGCAGCGGGAGTATTTCCTTAAGCAGCAGATCAAGAATATTGAAGAGGAATTAGGAGGAGGGGAAGGAAGTCCTGAACGCAGGGAACTTACCGGGAAAGCTGCGAAGAAAAAATGGTCAGAGAGTGTAAAAGCCATCTTTGATAAAGAAATTACCAAACTTGACTTATTGAATTCACAGAGTCCGGAGTATAGTGTACAGTTAAACTATCTGCAGACTTTAGTCGACCTTCCATGGGCTGAATATACTAAAGACGACTTAGACTTGAAGCGAGCTCAGCGCATTCTCGACCGCGACCATTATGGTATGGAAAAGGTGAAAGAGCGCATCCTCGAATATATTTCCGTATTAAAGTTGCGAGGAGACCTCAAATCGCCTATACTTTGTCTGTACGGTCCGCCGGGAGTGGGAAAGACCAGTCTCGGCAAGAGCATAGCTGCGGCTATGAAGCGCAAATATGTTCGAGTCTCTCTGGGAGGATTACACGATGAAAGTGAGATCCGCGGACATCGTCGTACTTATGTCGGTGCAATGCCGGGTCGCATTATCAAGAGTATTCAGAAGGCAGGTTCTTCTAATCCGGTTTTCATTCTTGATGAGATTGACAAGCTGACCCAGAACACCATCAATGGAGACCCGTCATCGGCAATGCTTGAAGTGCTGGACCCGGAACAGAACAATGCGTTTCATGACAATTATCTTGATGTGGACTATGATCTCTCAAAGGTTTTGTTCATTGCCACGGCCAATGATTTGAATACAATTCCCCGTCCTTTGCTTGACCGTATGGAGATTATCGAGGTTACTGGTTATATAACGGAGGAGAAGATTGAGATCGCAAAACGCCACTTGGTTCCAAAGGAATTAGAGAATACGGGGTTTGACATGTCTGATGAAAAACCTGTATTCACAAAGGCTGCCCTTGAAAAGATTATTGAGTCGTATACTCGCGAGAGTGGTGTCCGTCAGTTAGAGAAGCAAATCAATAAGTCGTTGCGCAAGCTGGCTTTCCTGAAAGCTAAGGATGATAACCTGCCTTATAAGAAAATCACTCCGGCAGAGATTGAAGACCTTTTGGGTAAACCGCCATTCTATCGTGATATTTATCAAGGCAATGCTTATGCAGGGGTGGTAACGGGGTTAGCTTGGACTTCTGTAGGCGGTGAGATACTTTTCATTGAAACATCTCTGAGTAAGGGTAAGGCCGGTAAGCTGACCCTTACGGGTAATCTTGGTGATGTGATGAAAGAAAGTGCGGTTATCGCCCTTGAATATGTCAAAGCGCATGTTGACAAATTAGAAGTAGACTATCGCATCTTTGATCAATACAATATTCATATCCATGTGCCAGAAGGGGCTACCCCTAAGGATGGACCTTCTGCAGGTATTACGATAGCAACTTCTATAGCATCCGCGCTCACTCAGCGCAAAGTTCGTAAGAACACAGCCATGACGGGAGAGATAACACTTCGAGGCAAAGTTTTGCCTGTAGGTGGCATCAAGGAGAAGATTCTGGCTGCAAAGCGTGCTGGGATTACCGATATCGTTATGTGTCAGGACAACAAAAAAGACATCAGCGAGATTCCTGCCATCTATCTTAAGGGTGTCAACTTCCATTATGTTGAGAATGTACAGGATGTGTGGGATTTCGTCTTAACTGACGAACTGGTCAAGAATCCGATTCATTTTGAAATCGAAGAGCAGAAAATAGGCCAATGACATTCGTACTGCAACATACGGATAATGCCAGTGATGCCCGTACGGGAATCATAATGACCGCCCATGGTCAGATAAAGACCCCCATTTTCATGCCGGTGGGGACCTGTGGTTCTGTGAAAGGAGTTCATTTTCAGGAGTTGCGCGACCAGATTAAGGCTCAGATAATTTTGGGGAATACCTATCATCTCTATCTCCGCCCGGGGCTTGAGATACTCAGGGCAGCAGGAGGCTTGCATGGTTTCAATGGATGGGAACGCCCAATCCTTACTGATAGCGGAGGCTTTCAAGTCTTTTCTTTGACAGGTATTCGAAAGTTGAGAGAGGAAGGTTGTGAGTTTCGCAGCCATATTGATGGCAGCAAGCATGTTTTTACCCCAGAGAATGTGATGGATACAGAGCGGCTTATCGGTGCGGATATCATGATGGCCTTTGACGAGTGCCCTCCCGGTCAAAGTGATTATCAGTATGCCAAGCGAAGCCTTGGGATGACGCAGCGTTGGCTTGATCGCTGTATCCGGCGTTTCAAAGAAACGGAACCTCTCTATGGATACGCCCAGTCATTGTTTCCTATAGTTCAGGGCTGCACCTATAAGGAACTGCGTCAGGAGGCAGCCAAATTTGTTGCGGATAAAGATGCCGACGGCAATGCTATCGGTGGGCTCGCCGTGGGGGAGCCTACAGAGGTGATGTATGAGATGATTGAAGTGGTGAATGAGATTTTGCCCAAGGACAAGCCCCGCTATCTGATGGGAGTGGGAACACCTCAGAACATCCTTGAAGCCATTGAGCGAGGCGTGGATATGTTCGACTGTGTGATACCTACTCGTAACGGGCGTAACGCGATGCTCTTTACTTACGATGGTACGATGAATATGCGCAACAAGAAGTGGGAAATGGACTTCACCCCCATAGACCCGAACGGCTGTGAGACTGATAAGATTTATACCAAGGCTTATCTGCACCATCTCTTTAAAGCTCAGGAACTTCTGGCCATGCAGATTGCCTCGATTCACAACCTGGCATTCTATCTAAGATTGGTGTCCGATGCCCGCACCCATATAGGGCAGGGAGACTTTGTTCCCTGGAAAAATAGTATCATCGATCAACTGGGAAAGAGAATTTAAGGAGAATATGGAATACAAAGAATTGCGAAGACACTATCAGCGCTATCGGGTGCTAAGATGGCTGGACAGACATCCTGCCTGGTTGCATCGTCTTGCATACTGGCTTTATGACCATACAGGGTGGTTGCGGGGATCTCTCATGGCCGTCGCGTCTAAACTGGACTTTCTGAAAGTGCTGAACCCATTCAAATATATCAAGCGGCTTGACTGGTATATCATCAAGAAGTTTATCGGCACTTACATCTTCTCCATCGTACTGATTATTTCGTTGGCAGTAGTCTTTGATGTCAATGAGAATCTGTCCAAGTTCACTTCCTATCATGCCCCCCTGCATGCCATCGTATTCGACTATTACCTGAACTTCATCCCTTACTTCTCCAATCTGTTCAGTGCGTTGTTTGTCTTTATTGCCGTAATCTTCTTCACATCAAAGCTGGCAGGAAATTCCGAAATAATAGCCATGTTGGCCGCAGGCGTATCTTTCAAGCGTCTTATGCGTCCTTATATGATATCATGCGTGCTCATTGCCATGATGTCGTATTATTTGAGTGCCTATGTCATTCCACACGGAACCGTTGTGCGGCAGAATTTTGAGGCTCTCTATCGCAACAAGCAAAAGAGTACTTCTGCGGAAAATGTGCAGTTGCAAGTGGGGCAGGGCATTATCGCATATATCCAGCACTACGACAACAATCTGAAGAAGGGGTATGGCTTTTCGCTTGATAAGTTTGAGAACAAGAAGCTGGTAAGTCATATGACGGCGATGGAGATACAGTATGATACCATCTCTGACTCCAAGTATCATTGGAATGCACGCCAGTGGAAGATTCGTCAATTGAAGGGATTGAAAGAGCATATAACGAGTGGTGTCCGTATGGATACCTTGATTCAGATGGAGCCTACAGACCTTGTCTACTCAAAAGGGCAGCAGGAGACTTTTACATCTCCAGAGTTGCACGAGTATATTTCCAAGCAAATAGATCGTGGTTCCAGCAATGTCGTTCAGTATCAGGTGGAGTATCATAAACGGATAGCCTCTTCGTTTGCCTCGTTTATCCTGACGATCATCGGATTTTCTCTGTCTTCCCGTAAACGAAAGGGCGGCATGGGGTTGTATCTGGGTATTGGCTTGGTCTTGAGCTTTACATATATTATGTTGCAGACCGTTTCGGCAACTTTTGCCATTAATGCAGGTTTCCCTCCTATATTAGCAGCGTGGGTACCTAATATATTATTTGCTATTGTCGCGTATTTCTGTTACCGGCAGGCACCAAATTAAAATAATGAATATGAAATTTGAAGAATTAGATTTGAATGATAACATACTGGATGCGTTGTATGCCATGCATTTTGATGAATGTACTCCAGTACAGGAGAAGTGTATTCCAGAAATCTTGAGTGGTAAGGATGTCCTGGGCGTTGCTCAGACAGGAACCGGCAAGACGGCAGCTTATCTGTTGCCCATTTTGTCAAGACTTGATGACGGGGGCTATCCAAAAGACGCTGTGAACTGCGTAATCATGTCACCGACGCGTGAACTTGCCCAGCAGATAGACCAGGCTATGCAAGGCTTTGGCTATTATTTGCAGGGAGTGAGTAGTGTGGCGGTCTATGGAGGCAATGACGGAAACCGTTACGACCAAGAGTTGAAGAGTATGCGGTTAGGGGCAGATGTAATCATTGCTACTCCGGGACGGCTTATTTCACATTTGCAACTGGGAAATCTGGATCTTTCCAAGGTTTCCTTCTTCGTGCTTGACGAGGCCGACCGCATGCTTGACATGGGTTTCTCGGAGGATATTATGACAATAGCCAAGTATTTACCCAAGAGCTGCCAGACGGTTATGTTCTCCGCAACGATGCCGTCCAAGATAGAGGAGTTGGCAAAGACCTTGCTCAAGAATCCGTCGATGGTGAAGTTGGCAGTAAGCAAACCTGCGGAGAAGATTCAGCAGAGTGCTTATCTCTGCTATGAGCCACAGAAACTGGGAATTATCCGTCATCTTTTCAAGGAGAACGACCTGAAGCGCGTCATTGTTTTCTGCGGCAAGAAAACCAAGGTGAAAGAGGTGAATCGCCAACTCGTGAAGATGAAAATCAATTCGGGAGAAATGCATTCCGATCTCACCCAGAGTGAGCGGGATGATATGATGTTCCGTTTCAAGAGCGGGCAGTTGGATGTGCTTGTCGCTACTGATATCGTCGCGCGCGGTATCGATATTGATGATATCGCAATGGTCATCAACTACGATGTGCCTCGTGATGCGGAAGACTATGTGCATAGAATCGGGCGTACGGCCCGTGCCGATAAAGACGGGGTGGCCATCACTTTCGTCAGTGCCGAGGACATGTCTTACTTCAAGGACATAGAGCGTTTCTTGGGTAAAGAGATCAAGAAGAACGAGTTGCCGCAGGACTTAGGCGAGCAGCCGTCTTATAACAGGGGCGGGCAGAAGGCCAAGGCGCGTCGCCGCAACGACCGTAATCAGACCGCCCACAAGCGTAAGCCAACCTCTGCCAGTCGCCAAGAGACACGGCAGGAACCATTAGAGACAGCGGAAAAGACTGCTCAAGGGAAAAATGATGGCGGGCAAAAGAATTCCGCCAATCGCCGTCGTCGGAATCCCGGGCAGCCTCAAGGGCAGTCCGGCTCTCGCAATCGGCAGAGCAGGGGAGAATCATCTGCTTCCGAAGGGCAGCAGAACAAGCGCCCCAATGACAATCAACAGCCGCCGCAGAACCGTAAGCGCGTCAACAGGCAGCGTCATAATAACCGTAATGTACAAAAGCAGCAGGCGGAGGCCGTGGCTCGTCAACAGGCGCAGACAGCCCAGCCGCAGAAGAAGAGCATTACAAGTTTGGTAAAGAAGGCCTTTGGCTGGCTTCGTCGCAAGTAGCCTTATGATCTCGCGCGACAGCATAGAGTCGGCCTATAGCTTCTTTCATCAGAAGTGGAATGTCTTTCGCCACTCCACCATGGAGTGGCAGAAAGACGATATAGAATACGCCATAAGCCAATATGTCGATGAGATGAACCCGGAGCTGTATGCCATGATATCTAAAGGCAATCCCGACTTTATGAAGGCGCATCCTGCTTTTGCCGCTGATATGGAATCCGCCGTAAACCAGTTAGAGGCAATGCTGTAGCCCTCGCAGAGCCCTCTTCCTCCTTTCGGGGCATTTGTCCGAGGATGAGAATCTGTCGAAAGAGACAATTTTATCATGCAAAAAAAACAATTTAAGAACCTTTTTATGAGGCCAAACTTTCACTTCCTACTTCTTGTCGGAACGCTTATGCTCTTTTCCCTAACGGCTCTCGGTCAGGACTCTCGTCATGAAATCAGAACCGGATTCGGGGTAGGAGACGAGCCGCATTTGCATTCCGTGCAGCACAGCTATGTCCGCGACTATCATTTGGAGCCAGGAACAGGCGATATCGGCGTGAGTACGCAATGTCTTTCTTGGATCGTTTATCTGGATTATTTCTGTCATCTCGGCAAGCGCTGGGCTGTAGGAGTGTCTGTCGGAGGCGGGATTGGATGGGAGGCCGCGCATGTGCCAGAGGTTTATCCCGATATCACGGTAGACATGAAGAGCCGCTCTTGTTTTGCAATGCCGGTAGTGAAATATACATGGTATGGGCACAATCGCTTCCGGTTTTACTCCAAAGCGGGGCTGGGCGCACGATATTACAGACTTGATGCAACTTGCGACACGCAATCATTTCCTGAAACACATGAGAACAATGTGAAGCTGTCCTATCAGCTTTCTGTGGCAGGCGTTGAGGTGGGCGGCGAGCGTGCGCGTTTCTTTACGGAGTTCGGTTATGGCATGCAAGGCGTCTTCAGCCTGGGAATTCTCGTGAACTTATAGCGTCATTTTCTCCTCCCTACACAGTTGCAATAGAGGAGAGACAAGTGTGCGAGTTGCTATCTTTACGAGACAGGGCAAAAAAACAAATAAAAATTTGTTGATTACGAAAAAAGTATGTACCTTTGCATTCGCTATTCAAAAGGACGGCTCCGTAGCTCAACTGAATAGAGCACTTGACTACGGATCAAGAGGTTGTGGGTTTGAATCCCGCCGGAGTCACTTCTTTACGATAGCAACATGATACGGATCGGCTCCGTAGCTCAACTGAATAGAGCATTTGACTACGGATCAAGAGGTTGTGGGTTTGAATCCCGCCGGAGTCACCACGAAAGCTTCAGATTCTTTTCTGGGGCTTTTTTATTTGTCCCCTTTCCCGCCAAGGCGGGCTCAAGGGGTTCTTCAATAGGCTTGTCTTTGACGCTGGGGAATGCCTCGTTTTCTGGAGAAAAGTCTTCGGGGCAAAGCCCGGAGCCTCTGCTGATGTTGTTACACGGTGCTTGTAATGCCATTACACGCCGTTTGTAACATCGTTACACGCAGCATGTAATCCTGCGGGAAGCAGCCCGCATGAGAGCAAGGGACTCAAAACATACATAGAAAAGAGAGCCTCTCTCCTTCGGAAATACCTGTAGGAGAGAGGCCTTGTTTATTCAGCAGGTTTCTGCCTCGCTGCTATCGAATCATCTCCACGCTTCTCTTGAGGAATTTGTTGAGGGCGGCTCCTTTCAGCATTCCATTCTGGAGGAGGGCCAGGTCTATGAGTTGGTGTATCACTTTATTGCCCTTGGCATATCCGGCGAGAAGTTCGTTTTTCTTTTTCTTTTGGTCAGCAATGGCCTGCTCGGTATTCTTCAAGTCGTCTTTCTCTTCCTGGGTGAGCTCTTCCGGCTTCTTGCCGCTTTGGCTCTGATGTAAGGCGGCCAGTCTGGCTTCCTGTCCTTTCAGCTCGCTGTCTATGGGTTTCAGGGCATCGGCAGTAGCTTTCTCCGTATCTTCGAGCACCTTCTTGATAAGGGGGTGGTCGGCGTTCAACACGGCGGCATAGCTGTCGGGCATCTCCTGATAGAATGCCATGCCCTGCTGGAAGCGGCTGATGTCTTTCATACGGCGCATATACTCACTCTGGGTGAGCAGTATGGGCTGGCCGTTTTCACCCAGCGACTGCACTTCTGTCATGAACTGCACTTTCTCTATCTTTGGCATCTGAGATTGGAATACCTCTGACAAATTGGCACTTTGTTCCTTGCTAAGCTCAGACTTTTTCATGTCATCCTTGATGATAAGCCGGTCAACGATGTCGGAATCTACTCGTGTGAATCGGCTTTTCTCAAACTTCTGTTCGAGCATGGAGACAACAGGGGTGTCAAGTTCGCCGTCCAGCAAGAGTACGCTGTAGCCCTTGCTCTTGGCGGCCTCGATGTAGCTGTACTGTTCTTCTTTGTTGTTGGCGTAGAGATAGACAAGTTCTCCGTTCTTGTCCGTCTGATTATCTTTAATGAGGGTCTTGTATTCCTCGAAAGTAAAGAACTTTCCGTCAATGTCCTTGAGCAGGGCGAAGTCCTTGGCACGGTCATAGAAGTCGTCTCGTGAGAGCATTCCGTAGTTGATGAAAATCTTCAGGTCGTCCCATTTCTCCTCGTAGTTCTTGCGGTCTTCCTTGAAGATGTTCTGCAGTCGGTCGGCCACTTTCTTGGTGATATAGGTTGATATCTTTTTCACATTTGCGTCGCTCTGCAGGTAGCTGCGGCTGACATTCAGCGGGATGTCGGGTGAGTCGATGACACCATGCAGCAAGGTGAGGAATTCCGGTACGATGCCGTCCACCTGGTCTGTAACGAAGACCTGGTTGCAGTAGAGCTGGATCTTGTTGCGTTGCAGCTCTATGTTGCTCTTGATGCGGGGAAAGTAGAGTATTCCTGTCAGGTTAAAGGGATAGTCCACATTCAGGTGAATCCAGAACAGCGGGTCGTCGTTCATGGGGAACAGCGTGTGGTAGAACTTGGTATAGTCTTCATCCTTCAATGTGCTTGGAGCTTTGATCCACAACGGTTCTACATCGTTTATAATATTATCTTCGTCAGTGTCTACTTCCTTGCCGTCTTTCCATTCGGTCTTTTTTCCGAAGGCCACGGGCACGGCGAGGAACTTGCAATACTTCCGCAGCAGGCTCTCTATGCGGGCTTTCTCCAAGAATTCCTTGCAGTCGTCGTCAATGTAGAGAATGATGTCAGAGCCCCGGTCCTCCTTTTCTGCATCCTCCAATGTAAACGCAGGACTGCCGTCGCAGCTCCATTTTACGGCCTGTGCCCCGTCCTGATAGCTCTTGGTAACAACCTCCACCTTCTTGCTGACCATGAAGGCCGAATAGAATCCCAGTCCGAAGTGTCCGATAATGGCATTTGCCTTGTCCTTGTATTTGTCAAGGAAATCGTTGACTCCGGAGAAGGCTATCTGATTGATATACTTCTCTACCTCATCAGCCGTCATACCGATGCCGTGGTCGCTGATGGTCAGGGTTCCCTTGTCTTTGTCCAGACTTATGTGAATCGTCAGATCGCCTAATTCTCCCTTGAAGTCGCCTTGCGTGGCAAGCGTCTTCAGCTTTTGGGTGGCATCTATGGCGTTAGATACCATCTCGCGCAGGAAAATCTCATGATCGGAATAGAGAAACTTTTTGATCACGGGGAAGATATTCTCTGTCGTAACCCCGATGT
>CAUULA010000094.1:0-10434 GCA_963545855.1 uncultured Prevotella sp. | reverse complement strand
ACTCGACTAGTCGTCGGCAGCGTCAGATGTGTATAAGAGACAGCTTATAACATTGTTTAAGTAAAACGAGGGCGTTTTTATCACTTTTAACCATTTTGTGTTAATTCACTTACAAATTGACTTTCAAACCGTCGTAAGCGAATTGAAACCCTGTCGGAAGTTGCCTGTTGGCATCGTCATGGAATCCTATTTCATGGGTCATATGCGTAAAATAGGTGGATTTTGCCCCTACCCTACGAGAAAATCCGATAGCTTCGTCTACCAGCATATGACTGTGATGTTCCCGTTTCCATCGCAAGGCATTCAGCACAAGGGTTTCCACACCTCTCAGATAGGGCATTTCCGTCTCCTCCATCGTTTTCATATCGGTGATGTAGGCAAAGTTACCGATGCGGAAACCGAGTATCGGCAACCTGTCATGCATTGCCTGAACCGGCATTATATCCATGTCGCCAATCGTGAAGGACCTATGGGGCTCTATCACATGCAGATCCAGTCGGGGAACCCCGGGATAAAGTTTCTCGGTAAAGCAATACGGCATCGTCTGCTTCAGACCCTGCTTCGTAGCCTTATCGGCATAAACATGAATATCGCCGAAAACGCAGAATGGGCGCAAATCATCCATCCCTGCGACATGGTCGTAATGAATGTGGGTTATGAGCACACCGTCTATCGGCCTGAAAGGCAACGGCATAAGTTGCTGGCGGATGTCAGGACCGCAATCTATCAGCACACGCGTATTCCCGCTCTCCAACAAGGCGGCCGAACGCAGGCGCTTGTCCTTCGGATTCTTGCTGCGGCACACTTCGCAGCGGCATCCCAACGAGGGGACGCCCCCCGAAGTACCCGTTCCAAGGAAAGTAAGCGTCATCGAATATTCACCTCCGGATAAATCTCTATGTCAAACTTATGTTTCACATCTTTGCGGACAGCCTCGCAAAGATCCAGGATGTCTGTTCCCGTGGCCCCTCCGAGATTCACCAGTATCAACGCCTGCCTGCTATGAACCCCTGCCTTGCCAAGGGCACGACCCTTCCAGCCGCACTGCTCGATCATCCAGCCTGCCGGAATCTTCTCGTGTTCACCGTCAATAGTATAGTGAGGCATGCCCGGGTATTCTGCCGCCAGCTTCTCATATTTCCGACGGGAGACAACGGGATTCATAAAGAAGCTGCCCGCGTTTCCCAAGATTTCCGGGTCGGGCAATTTCTCCCGGCGGATCTCTATGATCACATCACGAAGCTGCTGTGCCGTAGGCCGCCCTATCCCTTTCTCCTCGAGCTTCATGCGGATGTTGCCATAGTCAAGTTTTGGAACGAAGGTTCGTGAGAGTTTATAAGTAACCTGAAGCATGAGAAAGCGGTCTTTCCACGCATGCTTGAACTTGCTCTGCCGATAGCCGTATTCACAATCGTCATTGCCGAAGACAACCAAGTTTCCCGTCGCAATCTCAATTGCCCGCACCTCGTCGATGAAATCCTTGGCCTCGACCCCATAGGCACCGATATTCTGAATGGCCGAAGCCCCTACCTGCCCCGGGATGAGCGAGAGGTTTTCCATGCCGTAGCAACCTTGCTTCACGGCATAAGCCACCACCTCGTCGAAGGTCGTGCCTGCCCAGCAATGCAGATAGACGCTGTCGCCATTGCCTGCCCCTTCAGATTCCACCACCTCAAACCGATTCTCGGGAGTAATCACGGTGCCGTGATAGTCGCCCGTAAGCAAGAGGTTGCTGCCTCCTCCCAGCAGGAGCAGAGGCCGGTCGGCATCCTTCAGGCTGCGCACGATTTCCACAGCCTCGTCTGCTGACGCGTATTCGAGGAATCGGTCGCACCGGGCATCGATGCCAAATGTGTTATGCCGCAAGAGAGAATAATGCTTCCGATCTTTCATTCAACTATTGAATTTCACGAGTTTCCACGCTCCGCCCTTTTTCCGGAATGTCATTTCCATCTCCAGCCCATTGGCAATGCCGCGCACCATGAGAATCTTCTGAGTGCTCTCAGTATACTTCTGCCCATAGAGGATGTTGTAGATAATACCCGCAGGGATGATGGCCGGCTTGAACATCGGCCATTGCTCGGGAACCATCTCGCCCGTAATGCTCTTGAAGTCATCGTCCGGATCCGGGGCGGTGAAAGTAACCATATCGTTCATGCTCGCTATCTGGAAAGTCGAGTCGGTGCTGAATTTATCATAGAATGTGAGGAAACTGGCATTCATGTCCTGCGCGATGGGCTTGTAATGAATGGCCGTAAGCATCCAGAGACCGTCCACCCGGTCAAAGAGATACTGCTTCACGGTTTTTCTCTTAAAGTAGATCTTCTCCACGGCAACACGCCTCACGCTGGTATCCTTTACCAGATCGGCCTGCTTGCGGTTGTCGAAGATGAGCGTATAGTATTCCTGATGCATGAAGAAATGGTCCACCTGCCAGTCTTTCTTCTGTATCGGCTTCTCCGGTCTGCCGTCGCGGACGACGGCAAGAGGAAACCGGATGCGTCTCACCTGCAACCTCCGGTTGCCCGCGAAGTTGAAGAAGAAGTCATCAAACAGTTCATCGGCAGCTTTCGGCATCGGCTGTTCCTCCAACATTGCCTCCAGCGTATCGGCCGCAATACTGTCGGCCACAGAGTCAACTCCCACAGAATCTGCGGCAACCGGCTTCTTGTCGGAACACCCGACACCGGAAAAGCCTATCATGGTGAGAATCAACAATCCCATGAAAAACCAAGCACATCTCTTCATCTCATGCCTTTCTTATATTCTGTTTTCCTCTCAAATTATTATGCAAAATTACAACTTTATTTTGATATCTTTCTTCTTTTACGGTAAAATTATTACCTTTGCACGAAAATTGTAACTTTATCGAAAATATGATACTGGATAAGATAGACCAGCTTCTGAAAGAAGTGAGTGCCCTTCAAGCAAGGAATGCGGAGGAAATAGAGCAACTACGCCTGAAATACCTGAGCAAGAAAGGAGAAATCACAGCCCTCATGGCCGACTTCCGCAATGTGGCAGCCGACCAGAAGAAGACCGTAGGAATCAAGATCAACGAACTGAAACAGGCGGCTCTCGGCAAGATCAACGAGCTGAAAGAACAGGTGGAAACCTCCGAGGAGGAAAAAGATGACATCGACCTTACCCGCACGGCCTACCCAGTCCAGCTGGGCACACGCCATCCGCTCACCATCGTCAAGAACGAGATCATCGATATTTTCAGCCGCATGGGCTTCATTCTGGCCGAGGGACCGGAGGTAGACGACGACCTTCATGTCTTCACCAAGCTCAACTTTGCGGCAGATCATCCGGCACGCGACATGCAGGACACCTTCTTCATCGAGCAGAATCCGAACGATGTAACCAAGAATATCATCCTCCGGAGCCACACCTCCGGCGATCAGGCTCATTACATGGAGACCCACCAGCCGCCGCTGCGCATCATCTGCCCGGGCCGCGTCTATCGCAACGAGGCCATCTCGGCGCGCGCCCATTGCTTCTTCCATCAGGTGGAAGGCCTGTACATCGACAAGAATGTAAGCTTCACCGACCTCAAGCAGATATTGCTGACCTTTGCCCGGGAAATGTTCGGCGCCGACACGAAGATCCGTCTGCGTCCCAGCTATTTCCCGTTCACCGAGCCGAGCGCGGAGATGGATATCTCCTGCAACATCTGCGGCGGCAAGGGCTGCGGGTTCTGCAAGCACACCGGATGGGTGGAGATTCTCGGCTGCGGAATGGTCGACCCGAATGTGCTTGAGGCATGCGGCATCGACCCCAAGGCCTATACCGGCTATGCCTTCGGCATGGGCGTGGAGCGCATCACCAATCTGAAATACCGTGTGAGCGACCTCCGCATGTTCTCGGAGAACGACACCCGCTTCCTCGAGGAGTTCAAGACGGCGCATTAAGATGACAAGGACTTTCCGCAAGGCCACGGCAGAAGACCTCGACCGCATCATGCAGCTGATAGAATACGGGCGGCAGAAGATGCGCCAAAGCGGAAACACGCGCCAGTGGGCGGACGGCTATCCCACCCGCGAGACCCTGTCGCAGGATATCTTCGCCGGCAACAGCCTCCTCCTCGAAGAAGACGACATGCCGATCGCTACATTCGCCCTCGTACCGGGTCCGGACATTACCTACAGGGACATCTACGAAGGAGAATGGCTCAACGACGGGCCTTATTGTGTGTTGCACCGCATGGCAAGCATGTCGGGAAAGCACCATGTGTTCAGCGATGTGCTTGATTACTGCTTCACACGGACGGACAACATCCGCATCGACACCCATCGCGACAACACCGTCATGCAGCACCTTATCCTGAAATACGGATTCCACTATTGCGGAATCATCTATCTGCCGGACGGCACGGAGCGGTTAGCCTATCAGAGGACCACGACTTCCGGGAAGGTTACACACGGCTTGTAATGCGGTTACACGCAGTTTGTAACCCTGTTACACACGGTTTGTAACATCCCTGTCAGCGGCTTTCCGGCTTCCGGAAGGTTTCCTTTTGAGCAATCGCAAAGAGATAATCGGAGAGCCTATTCATAAACCTCATGACTTCATCGGCTATCGGCCACGACTCCCTTACCGCCCAAAGACGGCGCTCGGCAGTACGCGCCTTTGTCCGGGCCACATGCAGAAATGCCTCCTGCCGCGAGCTTCCGGGAACCACGAAGCCGAAAGAAACCGCGGAGGTAAGGGCGTCTATCCGAGCCTCCATCCGCCCTGTAAGGGCTTCCAGCCCTTCCGGCCTGACCGAACCGGGCATCACCACATGACCCATCACCTGCATCAACGATAGCTGAACCTCCCTGATCGTCAGGCCATCCGCATCCTCCTCCGGCAACAGGGAGCGTGCCACGCCCAGCAGGGCGTTGAGCTCGTCGAGCTCGCCATTGGCCTCAATGCGGATATCGGTCTTGCTCACGCGGTCGCCGCGGCCGATGCCCGTCAGTCCGTCATCGCCTTTCTTCGTGTATATTTTCATTTTCTCCGGTTTATTTCTTTCGTATAATCACATAGATAATCACGGGAGCTCCGATGAGGGGAGTTACCGCGTTGAGCGGAATCATGCCGCTCTCACCGGGCAGATAGCAGATCAGGTTGCACAACAGGGCTATCACCGAACCGGTCAGGAGGGTTGCCGGCAACAACTGCCGATGGTTGTCGGTAGAGATGAGGAGCCTTGCCACATGGGGCGTGGCCAGTCCGATAAAGGCTATCGGCCCGCAGAAAGCCGTCGTAACGGCCGTCAGCACCCCGGTGATGACGAGCAGCCAATTACGCAGCCGGATGGTATTCACCCCCAGACTCTCGGCATACTGCTCGCCGAGGAGCAGGGCGTTGAGCGGCTTGATGAGCAATACGGAGGCCAGAAGGCCGACAAGCGTTACCCCGGCGAATGTCGGCAACTGCGCCACCGACACGCCCCCGAAGTTGCCCATGCCCCAGACCACATACGACTTCACACCCTCCTCCGTGGCGAAGAAGTTCAGCAAGGAGATGGCCGAGGAAGCCAGATAACCAGTCATGATGCCTATGATGAGCAGCATGACACGACTCCTGACGATCGTGGCGAAGAAGAAGATGAGAGCCGTAACGGCCATGGCTCCCGCAAAGGCTGCCAAGAGCACCGACACCGTGGCATGAAACAGGGCCACGGGAGCCAGCATCACGAGAGCCACGCACAGTCCGGCCCCACTGCTGATGCCGAAGATGTCTGGCCCGGCCAGCGGATTGCGGAACGCCGTCTGCAGCATCAGTCCGCTCACGGCGAGGGCAGCCCCGCAAAGGATTGCCGTGATGGCCTGCGGCAGGCGCGACTCCAGGACGATGAAGCGCCAAGCGACGGGTTCCGTTTCGCTGCCCGCCAATATCCGCAACAGGTCGTTGGCCGGAATCCGGACGCTCCCGATGAACAGATTGAGCACAAACAGCACGATGACCAGCAGCGCCAATCCCAGACAATATCTCACGCCTCTATTCAAGCTTCCTGTAATATTTCAACCCGCCCAAATCCGCCTCCGGATGAAGGAGCTGTATGAATTCCCTCAACAAGAAGTCGGGGCGGAAACTGACAGTCTCGAAATAAGGAACCACCGCGGTATTGCATTCGTAGATCTCGCCCTCACGGAAAGCCTTCAGGCCGCTATATCCATGAAACTCTTCCAGCAAATCGGCCTTCGACAGAGGCCGCACCCCGTTGTATTTGAAAGCCCAGACATCCGTGTCTCCGGCCTTATAGAGCACCTGCTCGAACGGCAAGGCCAGAGAGCCGGCATGGTCGTCGGAGGCAAAGGCATAGCCTCCGTGGGCATCCCGGATGAGCTGCCCCACGGAACTTCTGCCCCCGGGCGTATACCAGACGCCGCCCGTCTTCCGCTCCGTAAGTATCGACCGCCCCTTGGGCAGCCGTGCCGCATAGGCCTGAAAGGCCCGATAGGTGCTGTCCACGACGCGGAAGAGCGAGTCGGCCTGACGCTCCCGTCCGAAGAGCAGGCCGTAGAACTTCATCCATTCTGCCCTTCCCAGAGCCGAGGTCTCCATGTAGTCGGCCGCCTCGATGATGGGAATACCCAGCCTTTCGAGCTTTCCGTAGCCCCCGGAATTCTCAAACGGAGAGACGATGAGGGCGTCGGCCTTGGCATCGACAATCTTCTCCGTCATCGGCGAGAGGCCGTTGCCGCAGTCCACGACGCGCCCCTCCCTGGCCCTCTTCCTTATTTCCGGAACGAGGATATACCGCAAGTCGCAGACCCCCTTGATATTCTCCTCCGCCCGTAAGTAACAGAGCAGCTGGCAATGGGGCGAGGTGAACACCACCGCCCGGCGGAAAGGCTTGTAGAGGTCGTATTCGTGCAGAATCCTGCCTTGCTGCCACGGGTCTTTGATGGAGACATGCGTGTGGTCGGAATAGCGCACCATCGTGAGGAGCGTGGCATACTTCATGGGAATGGTGTCGCCGCCCTCCCGCACGGAGGAGGCCACCCTCCCTCCGCAGGAGCACAGCAACGCCAGTGCCGAGAGGAAGACCGCCGCCAGCCTCATCATGGCTTCTCGGTTACCTCCACATGGTCGTTGAAGACGATGGTACCCGGGCTCACGCCGACCGTATACTTCTTCTTCAGCACTCCCTGCATGTTATAGCGATAGAGAATGCCGTCGGTATCATAGCTTGCTGACGAGGGATAGTCGGGATTCGGACTGTGGGAGGACACATAGACATCGTGGGATATCGGGTCCACGGCTATGGAATAAGGGAACAAGGGAGCCTCGGAAGGAGTCCATTTTTGTGCCTTTCCGTTCAACACATTATATCCTCCATAGGTCGGCGTGCCGCCGTAAGGGGCATTCACATAGAGGATATAGACTCCCATGTCATAGGTCATCATCGTGGCCTCGAAGAGGCTGTCCACCTTCAGGTCAGCAGGACGGATGGCCTCTACATGCGACTTGGCCTCTTTATAGTTGCCCATGCAGAGCACATAGATATAGTGCCCGTCGGTGAGCAGTTGCGTGGGATTCAGCCCCACGGTAATGTCAGCCGCCTTGACAAGGGTTTTCTTGTTCAACCGGCACACATTCTTCTGGTAATAGCCTTCATCCGTATACTGCTTCTTGCCATCTACCGAATTGGCCACATACACATAGTCGCCCAGAGTGGCAATGCCCTCAAGACGAAAGCCTACCACCTCTGAGGTCTTCTCCAGCTTGCGGGTCCGGGCATCGATCATGCTCACCTTGCCCGTGTAGGATGACACATACACATGCTCTTCATCCGCAGCCAGCTCGCGGGGAGACTCTATCGTTACATACCCAACACTCTTAAAGGTTCTGGCATGAATCATTTCCACGCGGTTTTCGTCGGTGCAAGCGATGTAAAGCGTTGAATCCACAAGCAATGCATTGTTGGGAGTGCCGCCCAAGGAACGGTTGTTGACCCCGCTGAAAACATTCCGGCTCATCTTGTCGGATGAATAGTCAAGATAGTCCAGAGTACCATCCTTATGAGTATAATACTGTCCCTCGTTCAAGATGAACACTCCGTCGGAGATGACTTTATACTCCCGAGGGGGCAAATAGTTGTCATCGTCATGACATGCGGTGAAGACCGCCAAGCCTAACAAAAGGCAAAAAATACTTGAAAAACACTTTTTCATACTGTCGCTGAATTTAGATTTCTAATATGAGTGATACTCGCCACGAACGGCCGGGCATGGGATAACGGGCCACAAGGTCATATTGCCTGTCGGCTATATTCATCATGGCCGCCCGTGCAGTGAGTGTATATTTCTTCAGAGGGAAAGTGCGCCAGAGACTCGCGTCCATTTCCACGAAGCCGGGGATGCGGGTTCCGGCACTATGGCTGTTGGCTGTCCATCGCTCGTCCATGCCGTCAAAGGCGCAGGTGAGGTTAGCCCAAGGATTACGCCATGTCAGCGTTGCGCAGAAGGTATGTTCCGGCGTATAGGCTATCTGGTTCCTATAATATTCCGAGGCTTTGCTCGTCCGGTTCTCCGCCCGCTGCCAGCTATAGTTACCGTTGAACTCCAAAGCATGCCGTGCAGCAAGGTTATAGCTGGCGTTTGCCGTGAAATCGACACCGTAGACCGTAACCTTTGCAAGATTCATCATGTGCCAGACAAACATGTTGAACGGTATGGCGACGATCTTGTCGTCTACTTTGTTCAGATAGCCGTCAAGGGTGAAACTGGCCTCGAAACGCCCTTGCTCCTTGGCATAGGTAAATCCGAGATTCAACTGACGGGTCTTTTCGGGTCGCAAATCGGTGCTTCCGATATGGTAATAATAGAGCTCATTGAAAGTCGGCATGCGGAAGATGCTCTTCCAAAATGCCCTGACATAAAGTTCCTCTGCATCCAACAGCTTATAAGATAGGCTCACGGACGGCGAAAGCCGACGGCCGTCTTTACCGGTATTTCCCATCCGTACCTTATTTATATAGTTGCTCCACAAGAGCCGTGAGACAACGGTCAGCCTGCCCGTGGTAACCTTGCCCGAAAGAGTCTGCAGGATGGAATGGCGAGAAGGGTGGTCGGAAGCGGTCTGCCCGGCCGTGAGAGCATTATAGAAATAGTCTCCCGCATAGCTGAAAGCCAGCCAGGGGAGCGGACTGCAAAGTGCCGCCATGGAGGCATAATACTCCTGCTGATAGTATCGGGCATCAGGAGCTTCCGCAGCAGCATTCCCATTACGATAATCACTCTTTGCCCAATTATACTTCAGATTGCCCTGTAATGAGAGCCTGTCGGACAGCGCAGCATGGTAGCCTGCTTGTGCAAAGGCGTTCTGGTCATGCAGCGTCTCCCTGTTTTGATTATTATACAGGTGAACGATTCCGGGCAACTGGCGGTCGTTGTCATAATAATAGAGCTTTCCGGAAAGGGTCTGCCGGTCGGTTATTTTCCATAACAGATTCGTTTCGAGATGACCTGCGTTCATCTTGCTGTTCTGCCGGCGCTCCTTCGTTACAAGCCTTACATTATATATCTTGAAAGGATAATCGTTGTCGGAATGGGTGAACTCTCCCATCACGGAAAGGAAAAGCCTGTCTGAAAGGCTCTGCCCATAATACAACGAGGGAACTATCGTGTTCCAAGAGCCATAGGTGAGGCGGGCTTTCAGGTGTCCGGCATGGCTCGCGGAGGGATTTTTCTGGTTGCTAATCACCAGGAATGCCGCGGAGGAAGTGCTTCTTGCGGGCAAGAAGATATTGTCGTCTTCACCGACAACCATCTTCAGCGTGCTCACATTATCAAGTGAATAACGCGAGAGGTCGATTTCTCCCGTCTGACAATCACTCAGCGCAATGCCGTCATATATTACGCCTGTATGACGACTTCCGATGCCGCGGACGGAGACAGTCTTCATCCCTCCGGCTCCTCCATAATCCCTGACGGTAATCCCCGCGATATGGGTAAGGGCATCGGCCATGGTCATGATGCCCAGACTCAGCATCTTCTCCTCGGTAATTGTTTGGACAGGAACCGTAGCGGCAACCGTCTTGTTTTTTGAAGACACTACCTCCACGCCCTGTAAGGCATGCACTTTACTGGTGATTGAATCTGTCTGAGCGTGAAGTCCTTGCGCCGACATCATCAAGGAAAATATAATCGCTTTTCTATCCATAAAGACCTTTCATCCTCTTCCTCGAGAAAAATGAAACTCAAACTCGCAACGGCAGGTCTTCTGACTTGCGGCCGAACAGACAGTCTTCCCATTCTTATCCAGATAGTGACATTCATGTCTTTCGATAATGCCGCACACAGCAGCGGGACTGTTCAGGACTCTCACCTGATTCCCATTTTAATCATCATTAAATGAACCAATCGCAAGAACAAAGATACGAAATTAACCTGTCTCTTATACACATCTCCGAGCCCACGAGACTCGACGTCATCT
>CAUULA010000093.1:0-10913 GCA_963545855.1 uncultured Prevotella sp. | reverse complement strand
GTTATATATTTTAACCCTTTAATAAAAATAAAAAAGTAAAATGACAAATGTAGCTATTAACGGCTTTGGCCGTATCGGTCGTCTCGCATTCCGTCAGATGTTCGAGGCTGAAGGTTATGAGGTTGTTGCCATCAACGACCTGACAAGTCCAAAGATGCTTGCTCACCTTTTGAAGTATGACACGGCTCAGGGTGGTTTCGCTGGCAGGTTCGGCGAGGGCAAGCATACCGTAGACTATAAGGATGCTGTTCTTGCCGAGGATGGCAAGACGGTCGTAACTCCAGGCTCCATCATCGTCGACGGCAAGGAGATTACTATTTATGCTAAGCCAAACGCTGCAGAGCTTCCCTGGGGTGAGCTCAATGTGGATGTCGTTCTCGAGTGCACAGGTTTCTATACCTCTAAGGCCAAGGCTTCTGCCCACATTCAGGCAGGTGCCAAGAAGGTTGTGATCTCTGCTCCTGCAGGCAACGATCTTCCTACCATCGTCTACAATACGAACCACAAGACGCTGACTCCTGCCGACACGGTGATCTCTGCCGCGTCTTGCACAACTAACTGCCTGGCTCCTATGGCTGCGGCTCTGAACGCATACGCGCCTATTCAGTCAGGTATCATGTCTACCATTCACGCTTATACCGGCGACCAGATGATTCTCGACGGGCCACAGCGCAAGGGCGACCTCCGCCGTTCACGCGCAGGTGCTTGCAACATCGTTCCTAACTCAACAGGCGCAGCCAAGGCCATCGGTCTCGTTATCCCAGAGTTGAACGGCAAGCTGATTGGTTCTGCACAGCGTGTTCCGACTCCTACAGGTTCTACTACGATTCTTATCGCTGTCGTTAAGGGTCAGAATGTAACCGTAGAGGGCATCAATGCAGCAATGAAGGCTGCTGCTAACGAGAGCTTCGGCTACGATGAGGATCAGATCGTATCTTCTGATGTCATCGGTATGAAGTTCGGCTCTCTCTTCGATGCAACCCAGACTATGGTTAGCAAGATAAACGACGATACCTATCAGGTACAGGTCGTTTCATGGTATGACAATGAGAATTCTTACACTTCTCAGATGGTCCGTACTATCAAGTATCTTGCAGAGTTGAAGTAATACGACCGACAAGCAAAAGACTCAATAAAGACCGTCCGGCTTCTGCCGGGCGGTTTTTTTGTGGTGGATATGTCTTCATGTACATTCATCCTGTTTCCGGATTTGGTGGTTTGGGATAATTTATTTATATTTGCGACATGAATGGGATGATAACGATACTTGGCCCTACTGCCAGCGGGAAGACCTCGCTTGCCACGGCTTTCGCTGCCCGGATAGGGGGCGCTGAGATTATCAGCGCCGACTCGAGGCAGGTCTATCGTGGTATGGACATCGGTACGGGAAAGGATCTTGCTGACTATAAGGTGGGTGAGACAAGTATACCCTATCACCTCATTGACATCGCGGATCCGGGAACGAAGTATAATCTCTATGAATACCAGAAGGATTTCCATGCCGTTTATGAGGATATCCGGAAACGGGGAAAGCTTCCTGTCCTGTGTGGCGGGACGGGCCTTTATATTGAAGCCGTGCTGAAAGGGTATCGTCTCTCACCAGTGCCCCAGAATGCGAAACTAAGGAAAGACCTCGAGGGCAAGTCTCTGGAGATATTGACAGAGATGCTGAAAGGCCTGAAGAGAAAGACCGGGAGTAATATGCATAATAAGACGGATGTAGATTCTTGTCAGAGGGCGATTCGCGCTATAGAAATAGAAACCTATAATCTGGAGCATCCTGTTCTGCCGCGTGAAATGCTTTCAATTGACTCTCTTGTCATAGGAGTCGATATAGACCGCGACTCGAGAAGACAAAAGATAACTTCCCGCTTGAGCAAAAGGCTGGAAACAGGTATGGTAGAGGAAGTCAAGGCCTTGCTGGACAAAGGAATACCTGCCGGCGACCTGATGTATTACGGCCTTGAATATAAGTATGTTACGGAGTATGTCATCGGAAAAACCACCTACGACGAAATGTTCGGCGGCCTTGAGACGGCCATCCATCAGTTTGCGAAACGGCAGATGACATGGTTTCGCGGCATGGAGCGCAGAGGTTTCACCATTCATTGGATAGATGCGGCGCTCCCAATGGAAACAAAGATAGAGCAAATATTAGCATTATGGCAGTAAACGAAAATAAATGGGGCATTCTGTATTGCCCGAAGAATTCATTTCGCCCGCAAAAGCGATGGGAGAATATCGAGAAGGTGCTTCGTAGTGAACACATCGATTTCGACTATGTCCAGAGTGAGAGTACGGGAAGCGTGGAACGCTTGGTCAAGATGATGATTAACAATGGCTATCGCACCCTTATAATAATAGGTGGCGACTCGGCGTTGAACGATGCGGTAAACTGTCTGATGCAGACAGAGAAGAAGATGCGCGACCAGATAACGCTGGGAGTTATTCCCAATGGGATGATGAACGATTTCGCCCATTTCTGGGGATTTCAAGAAGGAGAAATCGAGAGGTCGGTCAGATGGCTGAAAGAACATCGTGTGAGGAAGATAGACCTTGGGCGAATCAATTATAAGAACAAACATGGAGAGGCCTGCCACCGTTATTTCCTGAATTGTATCAATATAGGTTTGATAGCGACTATTATGAACCTTCGCCGCCAGACTCGCCATATCGTAGGTTCGAGAACGGTCAGCTATGTGATTTCTTTTATCCTGATGATATTCCAACGACTGGAATATAAAATGCATCTGAAGATAAATGATGAGAGCATTAACCGCAAGATTATGACAGTCTGTGTAGGAAATGCCCTCGGATATGGCCAGACCCCCAATGCCGTTCCTTATAATGGAATGCTTGATGTGAGCGTGGTTTACCATCCGGAGATGGCACAATTGATAGAGGGGATTTATCTTTTTGTCAGAGGAAAATTCCTCAATCATAGGAGTGTGCATCCCTATCGCACGAAAGAAGTGCAGGTGCAGAATGCGGAGAAAGCATTGGTCGGGATAGACGGACGGCTCCTCAGTTCTCCGGTAGGTGAGTACACCATCAGGGTGGAGCAGGAGGTAATCAACTTCCTGATACCGGCATAGGGCGGGGGAGTAAATCTATACACCCGTCTCGTCGCCCTGCTGCCAGGGATATTCTCGGTTGACGATTCTTTTGATGATATGATTTCGGATTTCCATCGGGATTCCGATGATGAAGACGCAGGGCGGGAAGACCGGAAAAAAGAGCTTGGCGACTATATTCCATATGTTTCTGTTCAGTCCCTTGCCCGTTTCCCATAGCGGCCCCATATCGATCGGCGTCTCCAAATAGGACTATCCAAAGGGCAATCAACAAGAAGATGTTGCCGGCGACATACAGATTTCTTGTGCCGCGGTTGAAGACTTCGATTCTTTTTTCCCGCGGGAAATACCATGGCGTCGCTTGCTTATGATGCATGCCAATCCCTGAATTCAATGCCTGTCAGGTGCTCCGCCTCAATGATTTGTTTCCATCTGTCTGATATATATACATAGTCTGGATAGTCGGCCTCCAAAGTAAATATATCCACATCTTTCACCTTGTCATATATAAAATGCGGAAGATAGATTTCTCCATCTCTAAGCTTTCTCGACTTTTCTACATCCAAAACATCCTTTAAAGGTTCTTCTATAAGCAATGCAAAATAAGTTTCCACAACCTCTCCGCCGTTAACCTCGACCGGACACCACTTAATGTCGGTAGCGTTTATGGCATTTCCTTCGATACATTGTTTCAGTTTTTCAGAGCACAAAATCCAATCACAATCATTATTCAGGAAATCAGAAAGACGCCCTTCGGTTAATTCAAACATAGGTTCACTCCAGGGCTTTTTCAAAGGGGAACGGTATATGTCTATAGGATCAACATCGTCTGGCGATTCTGCAAAGCCATAACGCTTTTTGTCACAATCGTCACTCTCTCTGAATGTGAAAATGTTATACTTCATAGTCTTACACCTTTAATGATTTGCAATCCATTATACTGTACTTCGGAATGTAATTATGCCTTATTCTTCTGCGTCAGTGTTATGGCAGTATCTATCCCTGGGCAACGAGAGAAAACAGTATCGGTATCATTCCTTCTTTACCTTTTATATGATACTTTCCATTGTCTTCTTCCATATTTCCAAACAGATTAAAGGGCGAATAATCATATTCCTGAAAATCAACTATGCGCAGACCGTTCTGCAGCAGACCTTGAAAGACTTTGCATAAGCCGTGATTCCAAGTTATCTCTTTGTATTCTCCACCTGTTCCCGAGGTGTCTGTATAGGTTTCAGAAACATTTATATAGGGTTCTTCCCTTGAATAAGCGGACTCTATCATCTCAAACCGTGTGTTAAACATCCATAGAATTGGGTGAAACTCTACCATCACAAACTTTCCATCTGGCTTGAGATACTTTCTTATAACAGATCCCCATTCCTTGAGATTGGGAAACCAATTGATGACACCGTAACTTGTAAAGACGATGTCGAACGAATCATCCAGATACCCGGGCAGATCAAAAAGATTACAGCAGACAAACTTTGTGTCAGTTCCTGATTTGTCTGCAAGCAGTCGGGCCTTCTCTATGGCTTCGTCCGAGAAGTCCACTCCTGTAACCTTAGCCCCCATACGGGACAAGGAGATTGTATCCAGTCCGAAATGACACTGCAAATGCAAGACTTTCTTTCCCTCTATGTTTCCGAGACATTCCAATTCTATTGAGGTAAGTGACGATTTCCCTTCCAAGAATCCTTTAACATCATAGAAATTGGAATTGTAATGCTCTCCTGTCTTTTGATTCCAACTGTTTCTGTTGATTGCTATAAAATCATTGCCCCCTTTGTTCATTGATTAATTTCTGTTTCTATATAGGTTCGACTGGAATTTGTTATTTATAAAATGTGTCACTTCTGCCGTATAGTTGCACTATCTCCCACAACGACAATTGCTTGCTGGTTAGTAATTGGCTTCAATGGCAAGTGTATATATTCTTGCACGACCAACCGTGTCTCCTCTTCAAAAGGAAAACTTCTAAAATGTGGAACGGGATAGAATTCCACGATATTAAGCCCCTTGAAATCTGAAGTCTGTGAGGGAGGGATATCCATCTTTCTGGCGTATTCGATATTGGGAGAGACAACCATTGCCCCTGCCGATTCTCCAATATATGGTTTGCCGTTTTCCACTTGTTCGACAATCAATTTGTCCGCTCCTGTCCTTCTGAGTTCCTGCATGAGGAAGAATGTGTTGCCCCCCGAAACATAGATATAGTCGCAGTCTTCCAAGCACCGTGCGATTTCTTTCGTGTCGTGCTGCGTAATTTCCAAATCTTTCACGAGAAGCCCGAGGGAGTCAAGTGCCGCTTTCCCTTCCTCAACATATTGGGTATATTCTTCGTGGATACTTGCGGTTGGAATGAATGCCACCGTCTTTCCTTTCAATGGAACAGAAAAAGATTTGGGCAAAAGGGAAGCCACATCATAGAAAGATGAGCATAAAAAGATTTTTTTCATTGCTGCATTATGTTTTGGTGAATGGGGATGTGAGTTACCAGACATCATGGCATATACAGCCAAGATGAATGCAAGAGAGAATGCCGTAAAAAGGATTATCGGTGATTTACGCTTCATTATCGTCTTTATTTGATGCGGACAAAGATACTTATAATTCTCCGAAAAGAAAGCATCTGCACCTTAAAATTAGTGTCAAAGTTTTGTCGGATAACAAAAAAGCGAGTAACTTTGAACCCGAAAAAGAGTTTCAAATGTAAGCAGAATATAGCACAAGCCATAGCAAATGGAACGCTCTCCAAATCGTTACCCCAAAAACAGCTAATTGTGCGAAACGCCCTTGTATGCCATTTGAGGGGGGCCACCTTTTCAAATGGGGCAGCTTATGCCTTCGGCATCCATAATTCCATTGCCGGTTTACCTGTCGCGCGACACTAAATATTTGTTTTGGGAAAAATAGTTAGAAATTATTTGGTTTTATATTTCTTTTTTTGTAATTTTGAAGCAAGAAAGGTATTGCAGCAAAACATGCCGACACACCTATTCTGATGCTATCTTATATAACTAAACCTTATATATAACCTATGAGTTATCTTAAATTCGAAAAAGCCCTGATGACCAACCTGGAGGAAGCACTGCCTAAGGAACTGCTTCGCACCAATCGGTCGGGTGCCTACTCGTGCTCTTCAATCGTGGATTGCAACACGAGGAAATATCATGGTCTGCTTGTCGTTCCTGTGCCTAATCTGGACGATGACAATCATGTGCTCCTTTCTTCGCTTGATGTAACCGTTATCCAGCATGGAGCCGAGTTCAACCTTGGTCTTCACAAGTATCAGGGCGACAATTTCAGTCCTAAGGGACATAAATACATTCGTGAGTTTGATTGCGACAAGGTTCCGACCACGCTTTACCGTGTGGGAGGCGTGCTATTGAGAAAGGAAGTGGTGTTCCAGCACTATGAAGACAGAATCCTCATCCGCTATACGCTGGAGGACGCGCATTCTGCAACGACACTTCGCTTCCGGCCGTTCCTGGCATTCAGGAGCGTTCGCCAGTTTACACATGAAAACTCAGTGGCATCGCGCGACTATTCGGCTGTTGACAATGGTATCAAGACATGTATGTATGCAGGATACCCTGATCTGTATATGCAGTTCTCGAAGAAAAACGAGTTCATCTTCCAGCCAGACTGGTATCGCGGCGTAGAATATCCAAAGGAGCAGCAGCGTGGCTATGCTTCCAACGAAGATCTTTATGTTCCGGGATATTTCGAGATGCACATTCGCAAAGGTGAGAGCGTCGTCTTCTCGGCTGCTGTTTCAGAAATAAAGACTACCGGCTTAAAGAAACTCTTTCAGACAGAGGTGGACGAGCGTACTCCTCGTGACAATTTCTTCCATTGTCTGATAAATGCGGCTCATCAATTTCGTATTCATGAGAAGAATGACGACCGCTATATCCTTGCCGGATACCCATGGTTCAAAAGCCGTGCTCGTGATACCTTTATATCGCTCCCTGGGCTTACGCTTTCCATAGAAGAAGACGACTATTATGACTTGGTTATGCAGACGGCTTCCGTTGCATTGCGAGAGTTTATGGAAGGAAAGCCTATTAGCAAGAAGATTTATGAAATAGAGAAGCCGGATGTTCCACTTTGGGCAGTATGGTGTATCCAGCAGTATGCCCGCGAATGTGGCCGTCAGCAATGTTTCGATAAATATGGTCGGTTGCTCATGGATATCATGCAGTATATCGAAAAGAGCAAACATCCCAATCTTGATCTTCAGGAGAATGGACTTCTTTATGCTTCCGGCGGCAAGGAAGAGCCTATCACATGGATGAACTCTGCATCAAACGGCCGCCCGGTTATTCCCCGTAATGGATACATTGTTGAGTTTAATGCCTTATGGTATAATGCCTTGATGTTTACAGCCTCGATAGCTCGCGATCGCAAGGACGACAAATATGCCGAGCATTTAGAAGAAATTGCAGCAAGGTGCAAGCAGTCGTTCTTGGAAACCTTCCTTAATGAGTATGGCTATTTATATGACTATGTAGACGGGATGATGGTAGACTGGAGCGTTCGGCCGAATATGATATTTCCTGTTGCATTTGATTATTCACCGCTGGATCAGCAACAGAAAAAGAATATCATTGATATTTGTACCCGAGAATTGCTGACCCCTAAGGGACTGCGCTCGCTTTCTCCGAAGAGCGGTGGCTATAACCCCATGTATGTGGGGCCGCAGAATCAGCGCGACCTTGCTTATCATCAGGGTACAGCTTGGCCTTGGCTGGGCGGTTTCTACATGGAAGCCTGCCTGAAACTCTATAAGCGTACCCGTCTGAGCTTTATTGAGCGTCAGATGGTAGGATATGAGGACGAGATGTTCTATCATTGTCTGGGTACTTTGCCAGAACTCTTCGACGGTAATCCGCCATTCAGGGGGCGTGGGGCAATCTCCTATACGATGAATGTGGCTGAAGTGCTTCGTACACTTGAGCTGCTTGAAAAATACACATATTAAAAGGAGGGCATAACCATGAAAGTTTTAATGTTTGGATGGGAGTATCCTCCTCATGTATATGGCGGTTTGGCAACGGCCAATTACGGTATTTCCCAGGGCTTGCATGCTTTAGGCAAGGTGGACACAATCTTGTGTCTTCCGAAACCTTTCGGTGATGAAGACCGATCGGCAGCGAATCTGGTGGCGATGAACTGTGTGCCCATAGCCTATCGGGATGTCGATTACGACTATGTAAAAAGTCGTGTAGGAAATGTCATGGAGCCTGAGCTTTATTATCAGCTCCGCGACCATATCTATGGTGATTTCGGTTATATGCATGTTAATGACCTTGGTGCCATGGAGTTTGCAGGCGGCTATCCTAAGAACTTACATGAAGAAATCAATAACTACTCCGTAATTGCCGGCGTGGTGGCCCGTACCTTTGATTATGACATCATCCATGCCCATGACTGGCTTACTTATCCTGCCGGCATTCATGCAAAGCATGTTTCCGGAAAGCCTTTGTGCATTCATGTCCATGCTACTGACTTCGATCGTAGCCGTGGTCATGTAAACCCGACCGTCTATAGCATTGAGAAAGACGGTATGGACAATGCGGACTGCATCATGTGTGTGAGTGAGTTGACTCGCCAGACCGTCATAAATCAATACCACCAGGATCCGCGCAAGTGCTTCACGGTGCATAATGCCGTATATCCACTTCGCCAGGAATTACAGGATATTCCCCGTCCGGATCATATGGGAAAGGAAAAAGTTGTAACTTTCCTTGGACGCCTGACGATGCAGAAGGGCCCGGAATACTTTGTCGAGGCTGCCAACATGGTGCTCCACCGTACGCGCAATGTTCGCTTCTGTATGGCAGGATCAGGGGACATGATGGACCAGATGATTTATCTGGCCGCCGAACGAGGTATAGCCGACAGGTTTCATTTCCCTGGGTTTATGCGAGGAAAACAAGTTTACGAATGTCTGAAAGACTCCGATGTGTATGTAATGCCTTCGGTAAGTGAGCCTTTCGGAATATCTCCTTTGGAAGCCATGCAATGTGGTACCCCATCGATTATCTCCAAGCAAAGTGGATGTGCCGAGATTCTGGACAACTGTATTAAGGTAGATTACTGGGATATTCACGCAATGGCCGATGCAATCTATTCAATTTGCCATAACGAGAGCCTCTTCCGCTATCTCCAAGATGAGGGAAAGAAGGAAGTTGACCAGATTACATGGGAGAAAGTGGGGGCTTGGATTTATAAACTTTATGAGCGCACGCTTGGTTGGACATAGTGTTCGAATAAAAGGCGGGAAGCAACTGTATGAAAGGTTATCTTTCCCCATATAGAAAACAGGAAAAGGAGAGCAGAGAGCCATTTTTTTTAAAACAATTAATTATAATAAGAAAATGAAGACGATTTGTTTATATTTTGAGATACACCAGATTATTCATCTGAGACGATATCGCTTTTTTGATATCGGTACCGATCATTATTATTATGACGATTACGAGAATGAGCGTTCCATAACAGATATCGCAGAGCGTTCCTATATGCCGGCCCTGAATGCCATTGGCGAGATGATTAAGGAAAACGGAAAAGAGTTCAAGGTAGCTTTCTCGCTTTCGGGGGTGGGCATGGAGCAGTTGGAAATGCATGCCCCGCAGGTGCTTGAGAAGTTACAGGAACTGAACGAGACCGGCTGTGTAGAGTTCCTCGCAGAACCTTATTCCCATGGACTCGCTTCATTGATTAATGAGGAGAGCTTTGCTGCGGAAATCAAGCGTCAGATGGAAAAGGTCAAGGAGTATTTCGGCCAGGCTCCCAAAGTGCTCCGTAATTCGGGCCTTATCTATAGCGACGATATTGGCCTGCAGGCTTCCCAGTTAGGTTTCAAAGGTATGCTCACCGAGGGCGCAAAGCATGTATTAGGCTGGAAGTCTCCACATTATATCTATCATTCGGCTTTAGCTCCAGGCCTCAAACTCTTGCTTCGAGATGTGAATTTGAGTGATGATATTTCATTGCGCTTCAATAATAGCGACTGGGAGGGCTATCCCCTGTTTGCCGACAATTATATTCAGAAGATTGCAGATTGTCCTGAGGAAGAGCAGTTCTATGGCATTTTCATGAACCTGTATGCGTTTGGAATCTCCCAGCCCTTGTCAAGTAATATCTTGGAATTCGTCAAGGCTTTGCCGGCATGCGCAAAGGCTAAAGGCATCACATTTTCCACTCCTACGGAAATCTGCCTGAAGATGAAGAGTGCAGGGGCGCTCGATGTTCCGGATACGCTTTCGTGGATGGATGAGGAGCGTGATGTTTCGACATGGCTGGGCAATCCCATGCAACGCGAGGCATTCAACAAGCTCTATAGTGTAGCCGACCGTGTTCGTATTGCCAACGACCCTCGTGTCAATCAGGACTGGGACTATTTGCAGGCCACTAACAATTTCCGATTCATGACTACTAAGTCTTCTGGAGTGGGGATTGACCGTGGCATCTATGCCTCTCCGTTTGACGCGTTCACCAATTACATGAATATCTTGGGTGATTTCGTTACCCGGGTGAACAATCTTTACCCGGAGGATATCGATAACGACGAACTGGAAAGTTTGCTTACCACGATTAAGAATCAGGGCGATGAAATTGAAATGAAAGACAAGGAGATAACCCGTTTGCAAGCAAAGATAGAGAAGATTGAAACAGCAAGCGACAAACTCCGTGCCCAGATAGGGAAGAAAACCGCCTCGAAGACGACTTCTCCGAAGAAGTCTTCTTCGAAGAAAACCGAATGATTTTTACTTGGAATAACATCTGTCTCTTATACACATCTGACGCTGCCGACGACTAGTCGAGTGT
>CAUULA010000092.1:0-11058 GCA_963545855.1 uncultured Prevotella sp. | reverse complement strand
ATCCTATTCTTAGTTTCAGTCCAATAGGATTAACAGGAGTGTCAGAATATAACCTTTCAATAGTTCTGAACGGAAAATCTTCAGAGATGATGTAAGGTGGTTCTTGACGGTTTGAGGGGAAAGATTGAGTTTCTTGGCAATGTCTTTGATAGAAAGATTCTTTTCCCTGCTCATCTCAAATATCTCGGCTTCCCTGGGAGTCAGATGCTGCTTGCAGCGCTCCACACATAGAACGAATTCATTATATACGAGCTGTCGGTCTGTTGACATCTCTGATTCATGACAGTCTGAAAGTATGGAATAGTCTTCGTATCTCACCTGGTAAACCTGCTTCCTAAACACATCTATGATTCGATGGCGAGCTATTGTCAGGATGAGTGCCCGTAGATTTCCATTGGGATCAAGATCCCTGCGTTTCTCCCATAATTTCATGAATGTGTCCTGGACTATGTCCTGTGCCTGCATCCTATTTCTTATTTGAGTCATGCAAAAACTGAAGACATGGTCGGCATAGTGCATATAGATGGTATCGAAAGCCTCACGAGATCCCTCTTGAAGGGCAAGAATGTATCTTGCAGAATTGAAATCTATGCTTTGCTCCATTCTATTGTCGATTTTTCTCTTTACGCTTGGAAATCCTATTGCAACTGCAAATATAATGAAAAAACATGAATACAGTGTTTTCCCATTCAAAATTATTTATGAACTTTGATTTGCAGCCACTTTCAAAAGGCACCCCATTCGAATTCATGTCCACTACCTTCCTATTATATGGAATGTGAAATGTTCTTTATCCTTTCCATTCGTTTGAGAGCGTTCTACTTCCAGCTTGCCATTCCGGATATGACATAACATGTAACTCACATTGCTGTTTACGATGCAGGGAAACCGGACTCTGTCATTAGGAGGCAGATAGTCGTTCCGGTGCAGGTGTCCAGAAAACATCATCGTCACATTCAACTTGTTCAGTTCGGGCACAATGGTATTAGTAAGGTGGTCGCATCCATGCCATTTTTGCAAGACGGGAGGAATATGGGAGAAGACCACAATGGGATGCCTACCTATTTCCCCCGCAGCCCTTAATTGTTTCAGCCAATCCGCCTGTTCCCTGCGGTAAGTATCAAAATCGGATATCTCCCCATATTCTATATCGCTGTCTGGTTTGTCTTCGCCAGAATCAATGAACAGGAAATCAATTCCCGCAACATGCTGTACCCGATAAAACTCTCCATTAGCCGTCGGGAAAAAATCCCAGAGCCTGTCAGCAAGTGCACCGCGTGTTTCATGATTTCCTCTATTCATAAACACGGGTATGTGCCTGGCAAACATGCTGACGCAGCTATCGACATATCCCTTGAATATCTGGTCGGCCGAACCCACATTGTTCGACATGTCTCCATTTAGTATCACAAAGTCCAATTTGCTGAAATCAAGATTTCTGCACATTTCTGCCATTTCTGCCGCACGCTCATGAATATCGTTCACGACGAGAAACGAAATATCCCGCGGAATGCTTGGAAAAGTTTTGAAGGCATAGGGCTCGCGTCTGTATACTGTAGACGAAGCGATATCCCCATATAGGATATTGTCGTTCCATCTCCATTGCTTCATTTCTTTGGTAAATATGCGATAACGATATTTGCATGCGGACTTCAGGCCATTGATGCGCACTTTGTGCAGAGTGTCCGCCGCCAACTTACGCCCGCGGAGAGTCGCAAAATATTTGGGGCGTTCGCTACCATAGAAATGCATTCCATCATCGGGAGCAAGCTCCACCCACGACAAGCCCGGCTTATCAGTAACCCACATAATGGTAACAGATGTAGAGTCCATATCACAAATATAGGGACCATGGGTAATCTTAATACCTATACATAATACAGGCATACAGCATAGTAATAGGAAAAAGAGAGTTATTCTTTTCATCACGATAACATCTTAGATTCACAGTCTTCTTATAAATACGCAATAAAAAGAATCCAGTACTAATGCTTTTGCCACATTTTTTATATTGATGAAAAATAGGCATCATTTTAGTTCGAGAAGAGTTCCAAGTAAAGAGATATGTTCAGCCTTGTTGAATGGCATGCCCTTATAGTACCATCGGCTTATTGTCGTAACCATAAGATGCCCCGTTGCTGCAATGATGTCCACTATGAGGTTACAGAAAGGGAGGATTAATATTGACAGTTCCTCCTTTATTGGTTTATTTGTCTTATATGGTCCTCTTTAGCCATACATTTCTTGGTACAAAGGTTAGGACAAGTCTTGTTTTTCAAATAAAATGCCAGACCTAATATCTTAGAGCAGTATTATTTTAATGCGTAGATTCCTATTCCCCAACTTAAGAGGATTCCGATAAATCCTTTCCTTTCTCCTCCCAGATCACCTTATAGCGTTAAAATTAGTTGGTTGGTCGGTTTCGTCTTGCTGATTCTCGAATTACTGATTTTTTGATTATATTTTTGCAAGTAGAAAATAAGCCGTTGTGATGTTATTGTTCCTATGCGATCATGAGTTATTTAAATCAAGATGAAACATGAATTCCTTGCTAAAAAGTTTCTGTTTCAATTCACTAAGAGACTTTCTATTTTTGAATGCCAGGACAATGTTGCTCTGGCATAAAACACTAACATTATGTATAAAGTAGAAAAGGCTGTACATCCCACAACATGGATCAGAGAACTGAAGATTGGTGAGATCAAATCATCAATGTGTCGCTGGAGCAGAAGCATAGCTTTCGCAATTTCATCAGCAAGTATAATCAGTCATAGGGACTGCTTGTCAGAAAGTTCATTCATTCCACTTACAACGACAAAGGAAAGCGCATGGTCGTCTATGCCATCACCCTCGAAGAACGTGAAAAGGAAATCAATCATGAAGCAGATGAAAACAAATGGAAACGAAGACTGCCACACGACTTCGACAGCAGCAAGCCGTGGGCGGAAGAATCAGAATATGAGTGATGCCTTGACGATAAGCCATGGCATGATAAACATCTCGGACACTGTTTATACCGTGCCCGACATCGCCCGTATGCTTGGACGCAAGGAGTGTACTTCCGCAAACGCATAGAGAAAGGACTTATATCTGCCCACAAGATGGGTCTCTGCTGGTACATCCTCAAATTCGAGTTTGTGGCCGGACTGCGAGAGACTTAGCAATCCTCTAAATAACAAGTGACTAAGTAGAAGACATTGGCCGTCCGACTGTGAAGCCGGTTGGTCAAGGCATTTTTATGAATTTTACGATTAGAGGATGATGGAAAAGCCACGCGATTTTGCCCCCTTTGGGCAAAGCAGAGTGGTTTTTCCATGGAATCTTGCAATCTTGAAAAGGCGGTATTTCCTGTCTTACAAAATACCGCTCTTTCCCAAATTTGTCAAAACCCGTAAACGAGTTAGATACATCCCGATAGTTGTCTGATTATACCTTTTCTTGTTCCGCAAGAATCGCTCGAAATTATTTATTGTTATCGGAGTTATTGTCCTTGCCGGAAAATCACCTTTGGAAAACTCCAAAAAAGTTTTTCCGCAATGTTCTATAAGACTTGCGTACCCATTTCTTTTGTCTTCTCGTAGTTCTTTTACATAGTCTTCGCATATTTTTCCTATCGTTACATTCTCATCTTTTTGACGATATGCAAGAATAGAATTTTTCAAATCTTTTGCAGAAAGGCTGTTTGCATCGTAAAGTTCGTTAACCATGCCCTGATATTTGTTAAGTAATGTACGCAATTGCATATTTATTACTTCTGCGTCAGGCCGCTTTACGACATGTCCGCTTTTAAACTGGGAAATATCGTCAATGATATATGGTGTAATTATGTAACATGTCTCATGATGCTGTCTGACAGCTATTCTGATTTTATGCTTTCCGTTCACAAGCCGCTTCGCCTTGAAAACGGTTAAAGAAAGTGTAGCCATTTTGTAAAAGTTAAAATTAAAGGATACTCAAAAGATACGCGTTTTGCGTCAAATTTGAGAAAATAATCTCTTTTTTTTAACTGATATATTGCTTCCACGGAAAGATTTTGCTCTAAAACCCTAATATAGACTTGGTTGTTCTGATGGTGACTCGCATGGGGCTCGAACCCATGACCCCCACATTAAAAGTGTGATGCTCTACCTGCTGAGCTAGCGAGTCTGTCTCCATCTTTCTTGCGAAAGCGAGTGCAAAGGTAGTATGTTTTTTCCAAACAGCCAAATTATTCTACTGTTTTTTGCTCTTTTTGTTTTATCTGCGGCTTTTCCTGCTCCTTTGTAACATATCGCTGCCAATAGGCAATAATCAAGGTGGTAAGAGGCAGGGCGATAATCAATCCTATAAAGCCCAATAACGATCCCCATACCGAGAGCGAGAGCAGAAGTATCGCCGGGTTCAACCTCATTGCCTTTCCCATAATCTTCGGAGTAACAATCATATCAGTGATAATCTGTACGACGACGAACAAACCTACTGCCAATCCGAATACCAGCCAAAAGTTCTGCCCGGTCTCAGCAGACTTGAGCATGGCAAGGAATGCCGTTGGAATCAATGCGAAGGTGTGCAGATAAGGCACAAGATCCATGATTCCAATCATAATTCCCAGGCCTATCGCCATTGGGAAATCCATAATAGTGAAGCCAATACAGAACATCACACCCATACAGAAGGCCACCATCCCCTGACCCCGGATATAATTATTCAACTCGCGTTCCACATCCTTCATCAGGCCAGACCAGAACGGGCGGACTTTCTTCGGAAAGATTCGAATCCAATTGTCCGTAAGTTCTTCGTAGTCAAGAAGGATAAAGAACATATACAGCAAAGTAATCAGGGATGCCACGATACTGATGACAATACTTGCCGTTTGCCCGAGGAAATCAAAAAGCTTAGGCATGGCCATCTTCACGGCGTCGGTAAAGTCCTTACTCCTGAAGACTCTTTCTATCGCCTCCTGATTTTTCACTATCCAATCTGAAATAAAGGCAGAAAGATCATTGGTGTGCGTGGCGTTATGCACCCATTGAGAAATCAGCTGTCCCAGTTTCTGAAACTGCTCTATCATAGGAGGCACGATGAAGTATGCCATCAAACCAATAACCGACACAACGAATACCATCGTGATGAAAATGGATAATGCGCGAATCCTGACATGCATCTTATTCTCTACGAACTTCACGACCGGATAGAGCAGATAGGCGAAGAGCCATGCGATGAAGAACGGAAGCAATACCGCACTCAGATAGTTCACGAAATAAAATATGGCACAAATCAGAAGGACGACTCCCACCCATCTGACAAGCTTGTCAAGCGTTATTTTCTGCGGTTCCTGCATCTTCCTCACATTTTTCTTTGTCTATAGCTTTCTGATAACATTCACGGCACAGCGGCTCATATTCGGCCTTCTCGCCAAGCATCACTTGCTTGTCGTTCTTCACCAGACGATGGCTTGCATAAGCCAAGGCACCGCAGCGGACACAGATGGCATGCACCTTGGTAACCTCGTCGGCAATGGCACACAATGCCGGCATCGGCCCGAAGGGAACACCTTTAAAATCCATGTCAAGACCCGCCACGATCACACGCACTCCTTTATTAGCCAGCTGATTGCAAACATCCACAAGCCCCTCGTCCAAAAACTGCGCCTCATCAATGCCCACTACCTCTATATCTGAAGAAAGCAGCAAGATCGTTGCTGATGAGTCGACCGGCGTACAGGGTATTGCATTCTTGTCGTGGCTGACCACATCCTCGTCGGAATATCGCTTATCAATCGAAGGCTTGAATATCTCAACACGCTGGCGGGCGAACTTTGCCCGCTTCATGCGACGAATCAATTCCTCGGTCTTGCCGGAAAACATTGACCCGCACACCACTTCTATTCTTCCGGGACGGTGTGTTTCCCCGATGAGATTCTCCATCATTACGGTACAAATTTACAAAAGCGTTTTAAAAATTGCAAAGAAATGACCGCTTTTTTTGTTTATGAAGATTAAATAACTATATTTGTATCGAATATGGGCACATTATATATTATACCTACCCCGGTAGGAAATATGGAGGACATGACGCTCCGCGCCATTCGCATTCTGAAAGAAGCCGACCTCGTCTTGGCTGAAGACACCCGCACATCGGGTATTCTGCTCAAGCACTTCGACATTCAGAATCACCTCATGTCGCACCATAAGTTCAATGAGCATGGCACCACGGCCGGTATCGTAGAGCGACTGAAGGCCGGGCAGACCATCGCTCTCATCAGTGATGCCGGCACACCAGGCATCAGCGATCCGGGATTCCTTCTCGCCCGAGAGGCGGCAAGAGAGGGCATCACGGTTCAGACGCTGCCAGGTGCCACCGCATGTATTCCCGCCATCGTATCGTCGGGCCTGCCTTGCGACAAGTTCTGTTTCGAAGGCTTCCTGCCCCAGAAAAAGGGTCGTCAGACCCATCTGGATTCTCTCAAGGACGAGCCGCGTACGATGGTATTCTATGAATCACCTTACAGGTTGCTCAAAACTTTACAGCAGTTTGCCGAACATTTCGGCAGCGACCGCCAGGTGAGTGTGGCCCGCGAGATTTCGAAAGTGCACGAGGAGCATGTCCGTGGCACGCTGGAAGAAGTCATCCGACACTTCACGGAAACAGCTCCACGAGGCGAAATCGTCATCGTCCTTGCGGGTAAGAACAATAAAGACAACAAACCTAAAAAGGAATAATCAAATGAAGAAAGTTATCTATTTCGTTTGCCTGACAGCATTTGTGCTCACAGGCTGTACACAGAAGAAAGCCGATTCTTCCATCGACCCCGCAAATGACTCTCTCCAGCAGGTCATTGCCCAGAGAGACAATGAGATTAACGACATGATGGGCACTCTGAACGAAATCACCGAGGGATTCCGCCAGATCAGCGAGGCCGAAAACCGGGTAAGCATCGTCAAGGACGGTGAAGGCACCAACAAGAAGCAGCAGATCAAGGAGAACATCCAGTTCATCTCCAACACCATGCAGCGCAACCGCGAGCTCATCAAGAAGTTGCAGCAGCAGCTGCGCGACAGCCGCTTCAACGGCGGAGAGCTGAAGAAGACGATTGAGAACCTCACGCAGCAACTTGACGAGAAAAACCAGCAGCTCCAGCAACTGCGCACCGAGCTCGACTCCAAGGACATACACATTGCCGAACTGGACGAAACGGTGAACAACCTCAATACCAATGTCTCCAACCTGAAGACCGAGTCGGAGCAGAAGAGCCAGACCATCAGTGATCAAGACAAACAGCTCAACACCGCGTGGTTCGTCTTCGGCACGAAGAAGGAGCTCAAGAACCAGCACATCCTCATCGGCGGCAAAGTATTGGAGTCCAACTTCAACCGGAACTACTTCACCAAGGTGGACATCCGCGTAGACAAGGAAATCAAGCTCTACTCCAAGTCGGCCCGGGTGCTCACCATGCATCCGTCAAGCAGCTACACGCTCAGCCGCGATGCCAACAACCAGTATGTCCTGCGCATCAACAACCCGCAGATATTCTGGTCAACGAGCAAGTATCTCGTAGTCCTCGTCAAGTAACCCATAAAATCGAAAGATGTCAAAGGGCTGCCGCACGAAAGCGACAGCCCTTTCTTCTTGTTCCCCGTTCTCTTGAGGAGGCAGCGGGGCTTATTCTATTTCACGGACGGGAAACTCCCGTCCCGAGTTTACTCCACCTTGAATTTCAGGGCGGCATAAATATGGTGCCAGTCTAACCTGGAATCCGCGTTTTTAGGGGTGAAAGGCTTGCCGTCTATCTCGCAGCGATAAGCGTCGTAGCGTGCCCTCCCGTAAATATGGGTAAACCATTTTACGGTGTGCGGCTTCTCGTCCTTGAAAATCTTCGGGCTGATCAGCTCTACCACATAGACCTCCTCCCTCGGTTCTATCTCAAAGTCGGTATCCCAAAGGTCGTCGTCAAACCATATCAAGCGCATGACAACGCCCAAGGTGTCGCCGTAGGATTTATCAAATAAATAATTGTCTGTAGGAAGCCAGAGCCAAGCCGAATTTACAAATTCTTGCTGTTTGTGGTCGCTCTCACGATAGCAGTTTACTTTTATTATATCATTATCTGCATACCGCAGACCGGAGGAAGGGGGCTCTACCAATTTCATCTTCTCTATCAGATTGCTGCCCTCGGCATCCTCAAATCTTACATACTGTTCAAAAGGACAAATAGCTATACGCTCCCCTCCATTATTCTCATCGCTACAACCGCAGAGTAAGGGAAGACATGCGATTGTAAGTAGGAATAGTCTTATTGCTTTCATCATCTTCATTGTTTTGTTATTGTTGAGGTTTTGAGTCTATATCGGAAGTTTTCACTTCTTGTTGTCGGTGTGGCATCATCGTTGTATACGGGCTGCTCTTCCGCGTTCAAGACATCGCTGAGGTAATAGCCATTCCTGCCTATTCCCCACCCCCAGTTACAGTGGATGTACTTAGAGGGAACCCTGTTTTTAACCTTGTCAATATATCCGTCTACGACCCAGGCATGTCCGTCTACATATTTGCGGAAGACGAGACCAACATGGTAATACCTGGCGTTTCCCCTCATCAGGATGATATTGTTGCCTTTCCCCAAGTCGCTGATAACATTGTCTATGTTATATGGCTGGAGGTCAGTAGCAGCAAATCCCTTTTCCTGCATTTTATCAACAGCGAAGCCGGTATCAGCTCCCGTTCCCTCGGTTTCATAATCGGCGTCGATGGTTATGCCCCAATATCTCATGAGCCTTGCGACTTGTTCTATTGCGGCAGGGTTAATGGGGTGTCCCCCGGAAAACTTGCATTCTGCATTTATCAAATTCCAGTCAAGCGTAGCTTCCCCATGCTCGCCGTTGTCGTATGAATACGAAATGTGTGTCGGCTCCTCAAGGAAGGAACTGATTTGGCTGATGGCAGTTGCGACACACCCTGTCAGGTAGCCCTTACAATACAGATTGTAAGGTTTTTCTTGATGCCATTTTGTAACCAACAAAGGGGGCATGACTTCAAATTTATCAGGAAGACTCAAAAATCCCGTATAATAGTCATTATCGCCAGGTCCTCCTATAGCAGGAGTGGAAGGATCAAACGGCGGCGACACGGCTCCATCTAAATTAGAACGATTATAGACAATCTGTTCGATTAACGCAGAGACAAACGCAAGGAAACCATTATTGGTGGTATCCTCCTCATTGTAAGAATAGTTTCCTTCTTCAGCCAGCGCATAGACGGATTGCTCCCTGTCGTCAGAGGCTGCAATGGCAAATCCACAGCTGTCCTCGAAATTCACGACATAGAACAGGGTGTCAAGACTGACAGAACTCCCTGTGCTGCGTGTGGCTTTACCAGATAACGAGACGGCATGCACATCTGCAATCTTAATGTTCTTGAAACTTGTCCGTGTGCGGGCATTTACATGAGAAACAAAGTCAAGCACATTTTCTTTCGCTTGTGTAACGCTGATACGATGCGAGGGGAAAATGCTCGAAACAGGAGCTTCCTCGGCATCATTACTACATGACATTAATCCCAATAGGACAAATGGCAACAAGAAAAGTTTTTTTATTTTCATAGTGTAGGAGTTTTAGTTATCAGCACAAATATACGAAACAATTGAACAACTTATCACTTTTTTTAAGAAAGATTTACCGTTTTAACTCGTTTTAAGCAAGTTAAAAATCTCTGGGCAAGATGCTTGCTGCTGGCGGCCCCTTCTTCTTGTTCCTCTATTCTCTTGAGGAGCCAGCAGGGCTTTTCATGGCACAAAACAGGGAAAAGGCGCGGGCTGAACAGCAAGTCCTGCGATTCTAAGCAGGAAGAACTGAGCGCAAGGCAGAGGAACAAGAAGCCCTCTCTTTCCCCTCTACGGGAGGAGGACAGGAGGCCGCCAGGTAAAAGGCGGCTAAAAGCTCGCCTTCTAACGGCTAAAAGCTCTCCTCCTAACGGCTAAAAGCCTTCCTTTTAACGGCTAAAAGGAAAACCACCCCACAGCCCTCCCCTGCAGAGGAAGGGCAGGGTCCTCCCCAATCCGTTCATGCAGGAAAGAGAAAGGCAGGATGAGGCCGTCGGAAAATCTTACGGTTGGATAGGGTGAATTTGCCCTTGCTTGTCGTATTTACCTATCCTCGCCATTGGCCTGCCGACCCCCAAAAACAGGCTTTTGAGGCCTACGGTATGCGCTACCGCTTCTCCCTGAAGAAGTCCTGCACGATGCGGCGGCAATCATCTTCGAGGATTCCCCGTGTAACCGCCGCCTTGGGATGCAGCGCACGGGGAGCGAAGGTCTGGTAGCCCCGCTTCTCGTCGGGCGCTCCATACACAATCCGACCTATCTGCGCCCACCCGATGGCACCGGCGCACATCACGCACGGCTCCACCGTTACATACAGGGTGCACTGCTGCAGATACTTCCCTCCCAACATGTCGGCGGCGGCGGTGATGGCCTGCATCTCTGCATGGGCCGTTACATCGTGGAGAGCCTCCGTGAGGTTGTGCGCCCGCGAGATAACCCTCTCTCCCGCCACGACCACCGCACCGATGGGAACCTCGCCCTCACGCCTTGCCACCTCAGCCTCCTGCAACGCCTTGCGCATGTAGAACTCGTCTTTTTTCAATTGCTCGTCTGCACTCGTCATCTTTCCTATTTTCTTGCAAAAATACATAAAACCATCGTAAAACCCACAACTTCTACGCATTTCTCTTGCTTAATCGAAATAATCTTATTATCTTTGCATCGATATTAGACCACAGATGTTTATAACCAGCCTATATATAACAAGGTGTAGCAAGCGGACAGACCATTTTAATTCTCCCGCAAATTTGTTAACAGATTATTTGGCTATTCCAGATAATTTACTAATACACACTACTGATATAACATACACTTCACCTTATTTAATATACGCGTGTGTTAGAGCGCATACTTTACCCATGGAGAAAGGAATTCCCAAAAATTCCCTTTCCTGCTGACTCGTGTTCGGTGCCCAGCATGCAGAGAAGTATCTAAGAGCTGTCTCTTATACACATCTGACGCTGCCGACGACTAGTCGAGTGTAG
>CAUULA010000091.1:0-11075 GCA_963545855.1 uncultured Prevotella sp. | reverse complement strand
CTTAGTTCCATCAAATCACAATAGGCTGCACCGGTATAACAGGCGAAGAGAAACACATCACGAGCAGTTTCCATTTCTTTTTCCAATTCATCAAAGCGGAGTGCTTTGAGTTTGTCCAATGCTTCCTTGTCGAGAGCTTTGGGTGCTTTCTTGTCTCCTCGTTCTATATGTACTTTATCAAACAGAAGCGTATCAGCCAGCCCCTCACGATAAGCCAGCCTACAGACGGTCTTCAAATCTGCTGCAACTCTGAAGAATGTGCTTTGCTGATGACCAAGCTCACCAAGACAGAATGCTTGCAATTCGTAGATGAAGCTTTCTGGCAATTGCGAGAAAGCCAAATCCGAAACATGATACTTCTTCTGTATAAACTCCTGCAATCGTTTTCGAGTGGAATAATAGGCGGACATAGATCCTTCCTTGATGTCTATACCGATATGGCTTTCTTTTTCCTTAATGAGCATGTCCAGTCTTTCGATGAGCATACAGCGAGCCTGCACGCTACCTTGAAACAGCTCCTTTACATCGGTTGCATCAAATGGCTGGCCTTTGGCAATCAAAGACTGATAGGCAGATTGAATGGAAAGCAACAAATTCTCCAATCTCCCATTAATTTCCACCGCCTCACGGCTCTTGCCGTCCATCCTGCTCTCACGTGAATTCCATAAGTCGGGATTGCAGGAGAGTTTACAACTAAACTGGGCAATGGAACGCCCAATGGTAATACGTCCCATAATCGGAGCTTTCCCCGATTTGTCAAGCCCGCTCTTTTTAAGGTAGAGCAACACCTTCATCTTCTCTGTTTTCATACACTTTAATATTTGTGAGCAAAATTACCCGAATTAAAGCGTTCCTCACTTACGCAGAAAACTGCCGACCAAAGCAACAGCAACACGAGCGAAAATAATTCAGTTACCGAACATTACTCCATCGTTACCTATCCCAAAATCAGGTAACGTTTTGGTAACTGAACTTCTGCCTAAATCTGCACTTTCCTGCCTTTTAGGAATAGAGACGTATTGTGCAAATTAGAGCATTTCCTCCTCATTATCAGTTAGTTTACATCAATATCGATATTTCTTCATTTTCGTTGATTAGTTACAAGCGGTCTGTAATCGGATTACACACAGTTTGTAATCGGATTACGAGCGGTTTGTAACCGGATTACAGGCTGTTTGTAACCGGATTACAAGCTGTTTGTAACCGGGAGAGGAACGACAGAGGCTTCGCTCGAAGACGGCTCAAAAGAAAAGGATCTGCCACGGCAAAGCTTGCGGCAGATCCTTGAATTGCTCTGGAAACACAGGCTCTGAACTACTTCAGGGTAAGTTCCACGATGGTATCTACGCCCTTAGGCGCCGAGGGGAGGCTTAAGAGCACGCCGCCCGCTACATGCAGCACCTTCACGGCAGCCTTGTCGGAAAACATGCGCGCCTTGGCCACTCTCTTCGTGGTAATGGGCAGGAAAAGCGACTTATCCTGATAATTCAAGATGTGCACATAGAGCGTGTTGCCCTTCTGGGTGGTTACGCCCCAGTCATGAGGAGCCACGAGGCCGCCGCGCGTGCCGTAGATGGTCTCGCCGTTGGCCTTCATCCATGCCCCGATGGCCTTCAACCTTGCCAGAGCTTCAGCGGGAAGCATGCCGTCAGGACGCGGCCCGATATTGAGCAGGTAATTGGCATTATGACCTGCGGAGCTCACCAGTTTCCGGATGAGCGTCTCTGCACTCTTATACTGCTTGTCGGTGATGCTGTAGCCCCAAGTGCGGTTCATCGTCATACAGGTTTCCAGCGGGAGCTGCCCGATGACGCTTCCTCCCGAGAAGCCTGCTGTGTTCTGTCCGGGCAGGTCTTGCTCGAACATCTGGATATCCTCGCCCGGCTTGGGTGCCTGGTGATGGTTGTTGCCTATCAGACAGCCGGGCTGCAACCTATGAATCATGGCATATTGCTCGTCGAGACGCCAGTTGAAGTCCTTGTGCATCTTATGATCCCACCATCCGTCGAACCATATGGCACCCACCTTCCCATAGTGGGTAAGCAGTTCGGTGAGCTGCTCGTTCATGAACCGGAAGTAACTGTCGTAGTCTTGCTTGTCGTCAGGACGGCCAAGTTTGGTTCCTGAACCGCCCAAAGGATAGTCCAGCCGATGCCAGTCTAAGTGTGAGTAATAGAACTGAAGGCGGACGCCATATTTCTCACAGGCTGCGGCAAGCTCTTTCAGCACATCACGGCGGAATGGCGTGGCATCCACGATATTATAGTCGGATGCGGCTGTCTTGAACATGGAGAACCCATCGTGGTGGCGCGCGGTGATGGTGATATATCGGGCACCGGCCTCCTTGAAGGCTCTCACCCACTCCTCGGCATCGAACTTCGAGGGATAGAAGCCGGCGGCAAGGTGGGTATACTCCTTATAATTCAGCTTTTTGTTCTCCTGCACCCACTCGCCGTCGCCGAGCATGGAATAGATGCCCCAATGGAGGAAAATGCCAAACTTGTTATCCTGAAACTCCTTGCGAGCCTCGAGGTTCTCGGCCGACGGCTGATACTGTGCCAATACATGGCTGCAGAGCAGCATGAAGACAATAGACAAAACGGTTTTTTTCATGACATTAAGAAATTTGCGGCAAAGATAAAGGATTTTTTCGAAAGCTCCAAGAAAATCCGGAAAGAGAATCACAAAAACAAGAATCAGCGCGCAAAAGCAGCCTGCAAAAGCAGTGCGCCGACAGACTGGGAGAGAACAAACCCGCCCTGTCTCCAGGGAAGACGGGGCGGGTTATGATAAAGGTTTAATCTGCGTAGATTGCCAGATTATCTATCTTGCAGTATCCCCACTGCATATAATTCCACGACCATGAAGCCAGATTCAGATTCATTGTCATGCGAACATAGCGGGAAGGAACAGCCCCATAGAAGACATAGCCCGTATAGGTCTGCCAGCCGGAGCCGATGGTCGGGCCGCTGTGCTCGGAGGTTTTCCCGACCTCTGTCCAATTAGACTTATCGGCACTAAGCTCCACCGTCGCACTCGTTATCAAATCTGAATCTATGGCAAAGCCCACGACATTCTTGCTTTCGCCGAGGTCGAGAAGGAAGGAGGCCGTCGCCTGCTTCTTCGTGAAGTTCCAACCGGAGAAAGTGAAAGCGTCCTTGTTCAGTCCGTCTGCCTCAAGACAGGTGGCAGAAGCCACTCCTGAACCCACCATGGCAGTAGCATCGTCGTTGATAAGGCTGGTAGAAGTCCTGACAATGACATAGACAATACCCCGATCCTCAGAAGCCACGCCTGCGCCGGAAACCTTCAGGCGCAAAGGAGCCACATAGGCGGGTTCTGTCAGTTTGGCAAGGTCTGCACCGGAGGCAAATGCCAGATGAATGGAATCAGAGGAGGCTATCGTGTCAGCCTTGATATGGGCAACAGCACTTGCGAGATCAAGACATCCGGCCGGAAGAGCCGCATACTTCGTCTTGTTGCGAGTGTTGTATACCTCTACAAGCGACGGATCAAGTTCCATGGTTGCGCTCGTGCCCTGCGCGGCACGCTGAATCAGTACCGGGAAAGCAGCCTTGAAGGTGCTGAGGTCGCCAACGGGAGTGTGGACCACCTTGGCCTCAAGGGTGTTGGAAACATTCAAGTTTACATACACCAGGTTGTTCGGATTACCCACGACATCATAGTGCTCGTCTCCGCCGCAAGACGAAAAGGTCAACGCAACGGCAGCAGTCATGCACAATGCAGAATATTTCAAAAAGCTCTTTTTCATCATTCAATCCTCCATATTACTATTGTGCGCACTTATTGATCTCATCTTTCACCCAGCTGATGGCATTAGCCGCATTGGGAGTGGGGGTCATATTGCCGCTCTCGTTGACATCGCGGCTCGTCTTGCTCCAGTCCATATCGAAGCCATTGCCCGTGGCATCCTTGAAGATGTGGCCGCTGCCCTCGTTGAACTTCCAGTAAGCCTTCAAGCCGTTACTCTGCGGGTCTACACCACACATACCCCCAGCGATCTCGCTTGGAGAGAGAGCACGGTCCCATACACGAAGTTCACAGAAACGATGGGCAAAGAACTGGCGTGATGTGTAACCGCCCCAAGACATGCCCATCTCATAGCGCTGGAACTGAATCGGGTCGAACTTGGCACTAATAGAGGTGTCCAATACGCCGTTTACATACATGGAGATGGTGCTACCATCGTATACGAATGACAGCAGATACCAGTGCCCATTCTCAAACTGAGTATTAGAAATGAACCTATTACCAGCCAAGATCACCTGAAGTTTGTTTTCTGAGTTAGCCTCGTTGAAACGGAGCAACAGAGACTTGGACTCATCAGCCTGTTCCATCGCCATAAAACGCTGTGGATAGTTGGTGCGGTTCAGTCCCTGAGGATAGATTTTCACCTCATATGTGAGTGTTGCCAATGGAATGGCCTTATCGAATATGAAGTTGCTTGACGCGTTGGAATTAGCCTGGATTGAGAAGAAGTTCAAAACGCGAGAGATACGCAGGAAGATAGTCTTAGAGGTCTCGATCAGAGGATCGCTGGTACCGCTTACAGACTTCACCGTAACAGGAATCAGATAGGTACGACCATCTACGAAGTCCTCTGTGCTCACCACCTTCACAAGTGCGGGGGTGGAGATTGCCGACCCCTTGGAAATTGTTACCTGTGTTTGCTCCAACTCAACACCATTCTTAGGAATGGAGAAGTAGTTGGTCGTATGTTCGGCGTTATACTCATCCACCTTTGAAGGGTCAATAGCCAAGGTCAATGTAACATCGTTTTCCACTTTTTTGGTAGACTGCACAGTTACCGCATAACTGGCAGGTGTATCTTCAACTACGAATTTTACCACAGGATTGTTCTCCGTACCAGACACAAAGAGTCCTGATTTATTATAATCAAAATCATCGCCCTCTGAATTGCAAGCCGTGAACATGCCACCAGCAAGCATCAGGGAAACAGACAAAATGATATTGGATTTCAATTTCATACTTTTACTTTTTTATAATTACTTGTTTAAAGCAGGATTCTGAACCTGGATAGCCTCACGGAACTCTTTGTAAGGAATGCCGGACTCTGACTTGTAGTTATAGTCCACATAGAAGGCTCCGAAACCACCCTTATGACCTGTTGCAGGCTTAAAACGGGCATAATCACGAACGCGCGCGCCGTTGACACCGCCCTTTTCAGATTCAGCACCAGTACTCTCACAAAACACGGTCTTCTCCATGGGACGGCCGCCGGTACCTGTCTGGAAACCAATCTGCCAAGTATAAGCCTGACGGATAAAGTAATCAGTATACTCGTCGCAACCATTTGGAGCGCTACCGAACCAGTCGATGATAAACAGTTTTTCTGCCCACTTACCTTCCGGACCAAGATACTTATTACACTCATTAGCAACGACAGACATGTCGTGGCTGTTCCAACCCTCATAATCAAAGTCAACACCGTCAAGGCCGCACTTGACAAGTGTATCAACAGCCCAACGAGCATAAGAGCGGAGGCTCTCCTCATTCCCAGACTGCGTTTTTACCATCTTGTGCTTAGGATTGCCTTTGTCATCAAGAACCTGGTTACCGCTTCCATCTGTCTCATAAACATATTCGAACTCCTGTGTATCCTTATTCCACACACGATCCCAGAAAGTGTGATTGTAATGGGAAGCATCACCGTGCATCACAAAGCGTGTACCCTTTACATTCTGGCAATAAACCATATCCTTGTAAGCCACAGGATAACTTTCTGGCGTTGGAATATCTGTCCAGAGATTGACGATATCCATACTATCCGGCAAACCCAGAAAGCGCTCACCCCAAGAGGTGGGATTCTGACTGTTTGACCAAGAAGCATAATATGCATAAGAAATCTCGTGATCGGTTTTCTTCCAAGTACGGAGATTCTCAAAATACTGTGCATCGTATTTATACAGACTCTGAATCTCCATGGTCTCTACATCGTTGTCGCAACTGGTGATAACGAGACCCATTACCGCAAGAACGAATGCACCGAAAAATATTTTCGTTTTCATAATTTTCTGCTTTTGTAATTGTTCTACAATTAATGATTGGGATTCTTATCCCACCAGAGCTTGGTAGCACCGTTGTCAGCACCACCCAGAAGAGCTACGCCTGCCTCAACTGCCGCACGGTTGTTGTCGTAAAGAGTTGTTGGATAAGGCATACGACGGATCTGCAAGTTGGTATCAATGTTACCGGAACTGTTACGAGTGGTTGGGAACAACTTCGGATAACCGGTACGGCGGAACTCAGCCCATCCCTCTGGAGAGATACGGAAATTGGCTATCCACTTCTGAGTGATGATGCGCTCGAGATTCGTCTCAAAGCTTGCGCTCTCATCATAAGCCACGGTAATAGTGCTTGGCTGTGCGGCATCACCGCCCTTGCCCGTATTGTCTACGAAAGCGATAGGTGCTGCTGTGGCATCATTAATATAAGAGGTTGCATCTGACAAGCCCCACTCTGCAAACGAAGCCTTGATACCTGCCTCGTAGAACTGCTTGGCACTACCACCCATGTTCCAACCGCGGAGAGCACCTTCGGCACGAAGGAAGAAGCTTTCTGCAGAGCTCATGTAAGGAATGGTAGATTTATCAGTAAGGTTGAAGTTAGAGATCTTGTCGCCCGTGTAATCAGTATTGCCACCTGCCATGTTGATGCCCAGACGCACACCATGGTACTTACCATCACCAGCAGCCTTGAAGAATATTGCCAGACGAGGATCGTTGTAACCGTTCATGTAAGCATCCATGGAAGCACCCATACGCTCTTCATTCCAGCTATAAGCCTGCTCATAGAGAGGATTCATTAGGGTAATACCAGAAATAGTCGCCCGTTCGTCAGCAGCCTCCAGAAAACCTACTGTAGAGTTTGCCGACTTCTCGGCCTCCTGCTGTGCAAGAGTCTGATCAGCGTAAGCCACACGCATGGCCAGACGCAGACGGAGCGTGTTGGCAAACTTTGCCCATTTGCTGGCAGAACCCTGATAGATATAGTCAAACTTTGTAAGGATGCTCTGGTTTGCGGCTGCGAAAGGTGCAAGAACATCGATTGCATTGTCAAGTTCCTCGAAGAACTTCTTGTAAACGGCCTCCTGGCTATCGAAGACATTTTCCGTGCTTCCTGCCACATAGTTTACATAAGGAATAGGACCATACTGGTCGGTTACGCGATGCATGGCATATACCTTAACAACCGTAGCAAGAGCAGCTACTTCTGGAGTATTGTTCTTCTCTGCATTCTTCACTATAGTAGACCAGGCAGGCATCACCTGTGTGTAGTTTTGATTATACATTGAGTTGCCCCATGTACCAGAAAAGAAATAGTTGCCATTGTGGTTACCGTTAGCCCATGTACCAGTAGGACCTACATAACCAGAATACCAGTCAGAGCAAAGACCTTGGAAGTGTTGATATGAACCGGTAGAGCCGTAAGAATCATCCTGCTGACCACCTGCAGTAAAAGGAACCATACGGATCTCCATCTGGGAGAAGAACGAACCCACGGTGAGGTTGTCCGTCTCCAAATCCTTACCGGTAGCCTCATGAGGATTGGTGTTTATTTCCTCGAAGTTACCTGTACAACCAGTAAATCCGAGTGCCATAACACCAAGGAATGTATATTTGATAATTGATTTCATAATTATTTCCGCTTTTCAATTTTAGAATTTAACCTTTACAGAGAATCCCATTGTGCGAGAGCTTGGCTGCATGAAGTTGTCAATGCCCTGGTTGTAGGTCCCTGTATTGGCAGTAAGCTCTGGATCGAATGGAGCCTTGCAGTAAAGCATCCACAGATTATGGGCTACGAATGAGAGATTCAGTCCCTTTATCCATGGAACAACTTTGGTTACAGGAACATCATAACCAAACGACAACTCTGACAGACGAAGATTGGTCGCACTATAAACATACATAGAAGCAACTGTCTCTGTCGTACTTGAAATCGTCTGGTAATAAGCCTGAGGAGTAATGCCGTTGATACCATTGATGGTTACACCGCCTGCATCACGAGCTGCCTCAGTAGCCTTAGATGTACCGAACGCATCCATCATCGACTCTGTAAGAGATACCACTATGCCACCCTGACGATAGTTAAACAGGAAACCGAGGCTGAAGCCTTTATAAGAGAAGCTGTTACCCCAGGAGAGGTTGTAGTTAGGAGTGGCGTGTCCTGCGAGGATATAATCATTGGCATTCTTGCGAACCGAATGATCCTGCGGGTCCACATATATCTCGCCGTGCTCACCGGTAACCAGCGTGCGCACATAGATATCAGTGAGGTTGCCGCCCTCTACGATTCTGTTGCGAGTACCGTTGAAACCTCCGAGGTTCATGCCCTCGTCACCCAGCGTATAGGTATTACCTGACTGTGGATCTGTATAAGAAGCATCTACTTCCTTCACGCTGTTACGGTTGAGAGTCCATGTGAGATAGGTCTCCCACCGTACAGGACCAAGAGGCTGATTATAACGGGCAGCAAGCTCAATGCCCTTGTTCTCCACGCTACCACCATTCACCCATACATTGGTGTAACCAGTAGATGGATCCAGCTGGATGTTGAAGAACTGGTTGTAAGTGCGAGACTTATAGAGGGTGGTGTTTACCCTTAACCGGTTTTTGAACAATACGAAGTCGATACCCGCCTCCCATGACTTGGTCATCTCCGGCTTCAGGTTAGCGTTCTTCATGGAAGTAGAGAGCGAAGGACCACTTGCGCCATTAATAGGATAAGTAGTAGTAGTGAGATAAGTCTGAGAAGGGTCATTACCCACTACAGAGTAAGACACACGGGTTTTTAAATAGTTCAGCCAGTTGTTGCTCTTGATAGCCGGGAAGATTTCCGTCCAGATACCAGAGATACCTGCTGACCAATAGAAGTAAGAATCGTTGTTGGGAGCCAAAGCCGATGACCAGTCGTTGCGGGCTGTGAGATCCAGATAAGCCATGCTCTTATAACCGAACTGTGTACTTGCATAGACGGCTTCCTTGATTCTGCGCTCAGGGTAGGACTGTCCGAGCTTGAAATTCGGGTCTGCCGCATTGATATTCTGAAGGGTAAACCTATTAGGCACAGAACTCAGATGGCCACTTGTTCTCTCCTCAGAGATATCGCGACGATCATAGTTTGCACCAAGTACTGCCGTCAGACTCCACTCGCCATCATTCCAATACTTGTTGGCCGTAGCAAAAGCCTCCGCAAAAAGCTGACGGGCATTCTGATTCCTCAGGCCATAGTGCCCCGCGTCAGAAGCGAACATGTTCTTGGTGCCTGCTGCAAATTTCTCTTCAAAACGATTCTGGCTGTTGTCATACTTCACACGACCTGTCAAAGAGAGCCAATTTGTAGCATCCCATTTCAATGTAGCGTTCACCATGTTACGAACCTTATGGTTGATGTAACGCTCGTTCTGAGCTATCCAGTATGGGTTTTCCATCAGCTCGTTCTGGTCAAGCCATGGCCAGTACTGAGTCTCGAGGTTGCGCTCGAGGTTATGACGGCTGTAATACTGAATACCCTGCCAGTCGCCACCTGCCGGAAACAAGTAAAGAGTATACAATGGATTGTGATACTGACCGGAAGAAATCATGTTCTGTTCCTTGATGTTAGACATGGTGTAACTCAAGTCAAGGGTCAGCCTGTCGTTAGCAAACTTGGATGTGTTGCGCACATTCAGGCTGTAACGGGTGAAGTTGTTGTTATGAATCAAGCCCTCTGCATTGGTAGCGCCCAATGAGAGATAAGTCTGGTTCTGGGCATTACCTGTAGACACGGCTACATTGTTGGTGAAGTTGGTACCTGTCTGGAAGAAATCATTAGGATCATAAGCACTTGGAGTAGAAAGCTTGCTGCCCCAGCTGTCGAATGAGCCTGGCGACGAAGTGCCGTAGGTATTCTGGAACTTGTGGGTTACGAAAGGACGGGAGAACTGGAAGCTTCCCGAATAGGTTACATCCAGACGGCCCTGCTGCCCTTTCTTCGTAGTGATCAGGATAACACCGTTAGACGCGTCCGAACCATACAGGGCAGCAGCAGAAGGACCGCTCAGCACCGAGATGCTCTCGATGTCGGCCGGGTTGATATCAGCCGCCGAGTCGCCCGTTGCACCAGAGCCAGAGAACATATCGCCGGTTGTGCTTGTCTGCAGATTAGGCATCGGAATACCGTCAATCACATAGAGCACACTGTTGTTGCCGTTGATTGACTTCACACCACGCATCACAACACGAGTGGCCGAACCTACGCCGGCAGCGTTCTGGGAGAACTGGACTCCGGCAACTTTACCGTTCAGGGAGTTCACGAAGTTGGCATCCTGAACCTTTGTTACGGCGTCGCCGTCCAACTGCTGCACATTGTAAGAAAGCGACTTGGCCTCTTTCTTAATACCGAGGGCGGTTACCACCACCTCATTCAGCACCTCCTCGTCTTGCGCGAGCTGAATGGTCAGGCCCGTCCCCTTTGCCGCAACCTCTTTAGGCGAATAGCCCACATAGGTGATGACAAGTGTACTTCCTGCCGGGACCTTGAAAGAAAAGTTACCGTCTACATCGGTAACGGTCGCCAAATTAGTACCCTTGACGGTTACTGTGGCACCAATTACTGGCTCGCCGGTCTCGTCAAGAACCTTACCACTGACCTGCCTGTCGCCGGCTTGCTGCACCGACTTGGCCGCAGAGGCTGATGTTGCGTTATCAGCGCTTACGGTCAAAGTCGCAATACATAATGCCACGGAAAAGCACAGTCTTAGCAAACTGTTCTGCTTCTTGTTCATAGAGTTTGTACTTTAAAATAATTATTTAAGTTAGACATTTAATAAAAATCGAAGTCAGGCAATGTAGAGCCATGCACACACCATCCCTCCCCCACGGGATTCTCATCCTTATTCGCGTCAGATTCTCGGAAGAAATAAGTTAGCAGCAGTAGCCTACAAAAACCTTCACTCTCAATTTCTAATACGGCGGCAAAGGTAACAAATATTTTTAAACCACTGTCTCTTATACACATCTGACGCTGCCGACGACTAGTCGAGTGTAGAT
>CAUULA010000090.1:0-11106 GCA_963545855.1 uncultured Prevotella sp. | reverse complement strand
ACTCGACTAGTCGTCGGCAGCGTCAGATGTGTATAAGAGACAGATATTTGAGTTTGAGCCGTTCGTGGGAATCACCTACGGGCTTGCCGGCAATACCGGCGACAGGAAACTGGGATCCGCCCTGGGACTGGAGGCCAGATGGAACCTGCGGTCGAACCCGCTCGACATCGGTGCACAGCTGTATCTGGGATCCGCCGTCAGCAGATATGACGGTCAAGACCTCGGCTGCCGCACTTTCGCGCAGACGGCTTTCGTGGACTATAACTTCAACCGCGGCGGAACCGTCTCCCCTTTCGTAGGTGCCGGATTGAGCCTGAACTACTATGACATGATAGAAGGCAACTACAACGACTACGAAGGCGATGGCGACAGAGGACTGGGCTTTGCCCCGAGAGCAGGCGTGGAGTTCAGTCGCCACCTCCGTCTGACGCTCACGGCGCATCTGGGAAAAAGGATATATGACACGGTCGGCCTGACTGTAGGCTATGCCTTCGGAGGCGGCAGAAAACGAGGCCTCTAAGCGTTTCTCTTCATCACTTCCATTTCTTGTTTTCCTATTTTCCGACCACTTAAGATAAAAGCATAAGCCCGGGTGATACTTGTTTCATTAAAGGGGGAAAGCCTGTTCTTTCTGCCGTAAGTATGCATGACGCAAGGACTACATGCTTACGGCTATTTTGAAAATTATAAGCCTTATTTTAAAATTTTATCGTGAAATTAATGTATCTTTGCACCTAATTAATAAATAGTGTGCAGAAAATCATGGAACAGACTTTGCTTATCTATAATACCCTTACCCGCCGGAAGGAGGTTTTCAAGCCTTTGCATGCACCGAATGTGGGCATGTATGTCTGCGGTCCTACCGTCTATGGCGACCCGCACTTAGGACATGCCCGGCCGGCCATCACCTTCGACATACTCTTCCGCTATCTGAAGCATCTGGGATACAAGGTGCGCTATGTGCGCAACATTACCGATGTAGGCCATCTGGAGCACGATGCCGATGAGGGCGACGACAAGATAGAGAAGAAGGCACGGCTGGAACAACTCGAGCCGATGGAGATTGCACAGTACTACACCAACCGTTACCACAAGGCGATGGAGCTGCTGAATGTGTTGCCGCCGTCTATCGAGCCACAGGCCACGGGACATATCATCGAACAGGAGGAACTGGTGAAGCAGATTCTGGCCAACGGATATGCCTATGAGAGCAACGGCAGCATCTACTTCGATGTGGAAAAATACAACCGAGACCATAAATACGGTATCCTCTCCGGCCGCAACCTGACCGACATCATCAATCACTCACGCGACCTTTCGGGAACGGAAGAGAAGCATAATCAGGCCGATTTCGCCCTCTGGAAAAAGGCACAGCCGGAGCACATCATGCGCTGGCCTTCGCCTTGGAGCTGCGGATTTCCCGGCTGGCACTGCGAGTGCACGGCCATGGGAAGGAAGTATCTCGGCAGCCATTTCGACATCCACGGCGGCGGCATGGACCTCATCTTCCCGCATCATGAATGCGAGATAGCCCAGGCCGTGGCCTCACAGGGCGACCAGATGGTGCGATACTGGATGCACAACAACATGATTACCATCAACGGACAGAAGATGGGCAAGAGCCTCGGCAACTTTATTACGCTGGAGCAGTTCTTCACGGGCAACCACGAGAGCCTCGACCAGGCTTATTCGCCAATGACCATACGCTTCTTCATCCTAAGTGCCCACTACCGCGGAACCGTCGATTTCTCCAACGATGCGCTAAAGGCGTCGGAGAAGGGACTTGAGCGCCTGATGAACGGCATCGACGACATGGAGCGCATACAGCCATCCAACGAGAGCGATGCGACAACCCGGGATTTCGTTAAAGACTTTTCCCGGAAATGCTACGATGCCATGAACGATGACCTGATGACCCCGCTCGTCATCGGTAATCTCTTCGAAGCATGCAAGCTGATCAATACGCTGCTCGACCATAAGGCAGCTATCAGTGCCGACGACCTCGACAAATTAAAGTCCACCATGAACCTCTTCACCTTCAGTCTGCTCGGCCTGAAAAGTGAAAAGGGAGACAACAACGATGCCCGCGAGAAAGCTTATGGCAAGGTGGTGGACATGGTGTTGGAGCTCCGCGCCAAGGCCAAGGCCGACAAAGACTGGCCAACAAGCGACAAGATACGCGACGAGCTCGCTGCCAATGGCTTCGAAGTAAAGGACACCAAGGACGGTGTTACATGGAAATTGAACAAGTAATCTTATCTGGTTGATAATACGAAACAGAAATGGAATATAACTTCAGAGAAATAGAAAAGAAGTGGCAGAGAAAATGGGTGGAACAGCACACCTATCGAGTAACGGAAGACGAGCATAAACGGAAATACTATGTGCTCAACATGTTTCCATATCCTTCAGGGGCAGGACTGCATGTTGGTCATCCGTTAGGCTATATCGCCTCGGACATCTACGCACGCTACAAGCGGCTCCAAGGCTTCAATGTGCTCAACCCGATGGGCTATGATGCCTATGGACTGCCCGCCGAGCAGTATGCCATACAAACAGGACAACACCCTGCCATCACCACCGAGCAGAACATCAACCGCTATCGTGAGCAGCTGGACAAAATCGGATTCTCATTCGACTGGAGCCGCGAGGTGCGCACCTGCGACCCTGTCTATTATAAATGGACACAATGGGCATTCCGGAAAATGTTCAATTCCTATTACGACAACGACCTGAAGAAAGCCCAGCCCATAGAAAACCTCATCCATCACTTTGAGGACAACGGCACGCTCGGCATGAATGTGTCGTGCTCTGAAGAACTTGTCTTCTCTGCTCAAGACTGGAGAAGCATGAACGAACACGAGCAGCAAAAGACCCTGATGAACTATCGCATAGCCTATTTGGGCGAGACTATGGTGAACTGGTGTCCAGGTCTTGGAACGGTGCTTGCCAATGATGAGGTCATCGATGGCGTTTCCGAGCGCGGCGGCTATCCGGTAATCCAGAAGAAGATGCGCCAGTGGTGCCTGCGTGTGAGTGCCTATGCGCAGCGCCTGCTCGATGGTCTGGACGAAATAGACTGGACTGATTCCCTGAAAGAGACACAGCGTAACTGGATAGGGCGGTCAGAAGGTACGGAAGTGGAATTTGCGGTAAAGGACAGCAATGTCAAGTTCACCATCTTCACCACCCGTGCAGACACCATGTTCGGCGTAACCTTTATGGTGCTGGCTCCAGAGAGCGAATATGTCGGAAAGGTAACAACGCCGGAGAAAAAGGAAGATGTCGACAAATATCTGGAGTATGTAAAGAAGCGCACCGAACTGGAGCGCATGTCAGACCGAAAGGTTACCGGTGTCTTTACAGGTTCCTATGCCATCAACCCATTTACGGGTGATGCCATCCCCATATATATATCAGAGTATGTGCTTTCAGGCTATGGAACGGGTGCCATCATGGCTGTTCCTGCCCACGATAGCCGCGACTATGCTTTTGCCAAGCATTTCAAGCTTCCCATCCTTCCATTGATTGAGGGGGCTGATGTGTCGGAGGAGAGCTACGATGCGAAAGAAGGCATTGTGATAAACAGTCCCGTTATGGGCAAGCAGACACCGTTCTCGCTAAACGGACTCACCGTTCAGGAAGCCATTGCCGCCACTAAGAGGTATGTGAGTGAGACTGGTCTTGGCCGCGTAAAGGTGAACTACCGCCTTCGCGACGCCATCTTCTCACGCCAGCGTTACTGGGGCGAACCGTTTCCGGTATATTACAAGGAGGACATGCCCTACATGATTCCGGAGCAATGTCTGCCGCTGGAACTACCGGAGATAGACAAATACGAACCCACGGAAACCGGAGAGCCGCCATTGGGAAGAGCCAAGAAATGGGCATGGGACACCGTCAACAACGAGGTTGTAGAGAACAGCCTTATCAATAACGAAACGATATTTCCGCTCGAACTCTACACCATGCCGGGCTTTGCGGGGTCTTCGGCTTATTATCTGCGATACATGGATCCAAAGAACGAGAATGCCCTCGTTGCCAAGAATATCGATGAATACTGGCAGAATGTAAATCTCTATGTAGGTGGAACGGAGCATGCTACGGGCCACTTGATCTATTCGCGATTCTGGAACAAGTTCCTCTATGACTATGGCATAAGCTGCAAGGAAGAACCGTTCCAGAAACTCATCAATCAAGGAATGATACAAGGTCGTTCCAACTTTGTATACCGCATCAATAGCGGTGATCATAATGCTGCCCCTGTATTTGTGTCTCTCGGGCTGAAAGATAAATATGAAACCACCCCCATCCATGTAGATGTCAACATCGTACATGCCGACATCCTCGACATCAAGGCTTTCAAGGCATGGCGCCCCGAATACGAAAATGCGGAATTCATCCTTGAAGATGGCAGGTATATCTGCGGATGGGCCGTGGAGAAAATGTCGAAATCGATGTTCAATGTCGTTAATCCCGACAGGATTGTGGAACAGTATGGAGCCGACACACTACGCCTCTATGAGATGTTTCTCGGCCCTGTAGAACAGAGTAAACCTTGGGATACTAACGGTATTGATGGCTGCCACCGCTTCCTGCGGAAGCTTTGGAATCTCTTCTATGACAACCGCACCGACGCATTCCTCGTCAACGAAGAGGATGCTTCGCCGCAAAGCTTGAAGAGCATGCATAAGCTTATCAAGAAAGTTACGGGTGATATTGACAACTTCTCATATAATACTGCCATCTCAGCATTCATGATTTGCGTGAATGAAATGGGACAACAGAAATGGCATAACCGTGAGTTGCTCACTGATTTGGTCATTCTTATTGCCCCCTTTGCACCACACATTGCCGAGGAACTCTGGGAAATCTTGAAAATGAAAGGCAGCATATGTGATGCCCAATGGCCGGCATGGAACGAGGAATATCTTGTAGAGGATGAGGTTCAGCTTACCATTTCCTTTAACGGAAAAGCCCGGTTCCAGATGAAATTCCCGGCAGACGCTTCTCATGAAGACATTCAGAAGGCCGCACTTACTGATGAAAAATCACAGAAGTATATGAACGGAAAGGATGTCGTTAAGGTAATTGTTGTTCCTAAGAAAATCGTAAATATCGTGCTTAAATGACATTAGAGAGACAATATTTGTGGAGAGAAGCCAAGGATTATATCTTCATTACCTTGGGATTAATTCTCTATACCTTTGCGTGGACGGTATTTCTCCTGCCATACGAGATCGTAACGGGCGGTGTAACGGGTATGTCGGCCATCGTTTTCTATGCCACCGGATTTCCCATTGAGAATACCTATCTCTTCATCAATATCGCCCTATTGGGGGTGGCTTTGAAAATATTGGGCTTCCGATTTATGATGAAAACCATCTATGCCATCATCGCACTCTACTTCATGCTGATGTTCGCACAGATGCTGATGCCGAAAGACGCAGCAGGTCACTTTATCAGAATACTCGGCGAAAACCAAAACTTCATGTCGCTCATCATAGGATGCTGCCTGACCGGAACCGCGCTTGCCATCGTCTTCCTGAATAACGGAAGTACCGGAGGAACGGATATCATTGCGGCCTGCGTGAACAAATACCACAACTTTTCGATAGGACAAGTTCTGATTCTCGTGGATTTCCTCATCATAGGAAGCTGTTTCTTTTTCCCGCAGTTCGGAGAGATATTCGAACGGGCGCATAAGGTGGTATTCGGATTCTGCACCATGGTCATCGAGAATTTCATGCTCGACTATGTGATGAATCGTCGTCGCGAGTCCGTACAATTCATGATTTTCTCAAAGAAATATCAGGAAATTGCCAATGCAATCGGTACTGAAATGGATCACGGAGTTACTATTCTTGACGGACATGGGTGGTATACCGGACAAGAGATGAAGGTGCTTTGTATACTTGCCAAGAAAAACGAGAGCGTAAACATCTTCCGTCTCATTAAAATGATAGACCCGAATGCTTTTGTATCACAGAGTTCCGTCATCGGCGTATATGGTGAAGGATTCGATGAAATGAAAGTAAAAGTGCCAAAGCAATATGAAAATAGTTTTCGCGACGAACAACAAGAATAAGCTTCATGAGATCCGTGAGATATTGGGAGACGGTTTTGAGATTGTCTCCCTGAACGACATCGGATGCCACGAAGACATTCCCGAGACAGGCAATACACTCGAGGAAAATGCGCTTCAGAAAGCCAGATATATCCACGACAAATATCATATTGACTGCTTTGCAGATGATACCGGTCTCGAAGTAGAGGCTCTTGGCGGAGCACCCGGCGTATATAGTGCCCGCTATGCAGAAGGAACCGACCACAACAGTGAGGCCAACATGCAGAAATTGCTATGTGAATTGGGTGATAATGAAAACCGAAAGGCACAATTCCGAACGGTTATCGCACTGATACTCCACGGTGAATTACACGAGTTTGAAGGCTTGGTAAAGGGAAAAATCGGAACAGAGAAGCATGGTACGGAAGGTTTCGGATACGATCCCCTCTTCATCCCCGAAAGATATGACAAAAGCTTTGCCGAACTGGGAGATAATGTGAAGAATAAAATCTCTCATCGGGCAAGAGCCGTGAGGAAGTTAGCCGACTATCTTAAAAGCCGCTAAAAGAAAGACTTTTAACAACTAAAAGCAGAATAAAAAGCTACCTTTTGCAAACATAAAAACCGCAATACTGGATATGAAGAAAATTATTCTATCAGCAATCCTGATAATCCACGCACTATTTGCCGGTGCAACTGCTATTGGAACATGGAAGGCTTACATGTCCTATCATGATGTTACAGAGATTGAAAAAGGCGGGAATATGTTATATGTACTTGCCTCCGGTAATTTGTATTCATATAATGAAAGCGACCAGAGTATTCGGACTTATGACAAAATAAACCTCCTTTCCGACTGCGATATCACGCATATTGCATGGTGCCAGAGTACCAAGCGGCTCGTAATCGCATACCAGAACCAGAATATCGATTTGCTGGACCAACAGGATAAAATTACCAATGTACCTGAATTCTACAGCAAAGCGATGACCGAAGACAAAACCGTATACAATATAGACATTGACGGCCAGTATGCCTATATCAGCACGGGATTCGGAATTCTCAAGCTGAATGTCAGCAATGGTGAAATCTCAGACACTTATAATCTCGGTTTCCGGATAGACTACAGCTATACAGACGGTGAATACCTTTATGCAGCATCATCTACGAATGGGCTTTATCGCGGTAGTCAAAACACAAATCTACTCGACAAAAAAAATTGGAGCAGGGTGGGAGACTATACTGCAAAGACCAAGAATATAGATGAAAAAATGCTCAAGATGGTACAAAGCCTGAAGCCCGGAGGCCCTAAATATAACCACTTCGGATTCATGAAATTCACCAATAACCGACTCTATACTTGTGGCGGAGGATATTATGTAACGAGCGACCTTATGCGTCCAGGCTGCGTTCAGGTGCTCTCGGACAATGACGAATGGACTGTTTATGAAGATGACTTGAAACAGAAGACAGGCGTTTCCTATATTGACCTTTCCTGCCTGGATGTTGACCCGAAGGAAAACAACCATGTCTTTGCAAGCGGGAGAACCGGAGTCTATGAATTCATGAATGGAAAATTCATAAAGCTCTGGAATAATGGAAATAGCATTCTTGAATCTGCCATCTCAACTTCCGACAAGGAATATATCCTTGTCTTAGGACTTGGATTTGACAGAACAGGCAACCTCTGGTGTCTGAACAGTCAGGCTCCGCAACAGTCTCTATTAGAATATACAAAAGACGGAAAATGGATTTCACACACCAAGGATGCCTTAATGAAACTAAACGGGAAAAGCCTTGGAAAACTTACAAACATCTTTCAGGACAGTCGGGGACTCATATGGTTTGGCAATGATCACTGGATAGTACCATCACTCTATGCCTATCAACCATCAACCGATGAACTGAACGCTTTTACTTCGTTCAAAAATCAAGACGGACAAACCGTCGGCGTGGCTTCCATTCAATGTATTACTGAAGATAAAGAACAGAATATATGGATAGGAACAAGTCTCGGTCCTCTTGTATTACAATCTTCAGAAATCACTGCAAAAAACTATATCTTCCAACAAGTAAAGGTTCCCCGTAACGATGGAACAAGTTTTGCAGACTATCTTTTGGAAGGAGTTAACATTTCCGTAATCATCATCGATCAGAGTGGAAGAAAGTGGTTTGGCACCAAGGGCGACGGTATTTATCTCATCAGTGCCGATAACATGACACAATTGCAACACTTTACCACTGAAAACAGCAGGATTCTCTCTAACAACATAGAATCAATGGCAATCAATCCAAAGACCGGCGAGTTGTTTATCGGTACTGATAAAGGACTCTGTTCCTACATGAGCGACGCAGCGGTAGCAAACGAAACCATGACTACGGAAAATGTATATGCATACCCTAATCCCGTAAGACCTGAATATACAGGCCCGATTACAATCGTAGGACTCAGCTATGATGCCGATGTAAAGATAGTAACCTCAAACGGAGTACTTGTCAATAAAGGCAGGAGTAACGGCGGAACCTATGTCTGGAACGGGTGTGATCAGAAGGGAAAAAGGGTGGCCAGCGGTGTCTATATGGTTCAGACAGCCACGCAAACAGGAGATAAAGGAACTGTATGCAAAGTCGCTATTGTAAACTAACCATATTATTTTTTCTATTCCTGCTTGCCGTTTTGGCAATCTTCGGATATACTCCAACGAATGATGGCGTTGCATATATAGAGTATGCGCAAACCTGCATCCGCACAGGGGAGCCTTATCCATGCATCAATCTCATCAAAGGATATCCGTTTATCTGGAATATCGGCGTGATAAATCTCACGGCTTTATTCCTCAAAACATTCCATTCCATATATCCAATACTTGTTTTTTTCTGCCTTCTGAAGGCACTGACAGCCCTGCTGATAGCCAAAATCGCGGAACTCATTTTCAATTCAAAGGTTGCCTTTACAGCACTTATATTATATATCCTGTATCCGAATAACTGGGGTGAAGTTACTATGATAAATTCAGAAACCCCGATGATATTCCTTATATTGCTCGCATTCTATATCATATTAAATAATTCAAGGAACATCAGATGGCTGTTTCTCGGAGGAACGCTCATAGCCCTGGCCAATTGGTTTCGCCCCATTGCCGTAATTTTCTTAGGTTCGATAATATTATATTATATTTTCTTTGAAAGAAAGAATATCATCCGAAAGACCGCGGGAATCTTATCAGGATATATCCTTGTCATTTTCCTTTTCGGTATGGAAAGCTATTCCAGGACCGGATATTTCATCTACCAGGCAGAGTCATTATGGTTCAATATGGCTGAAGCTACTTATGAAACAAGCGTAAAACCGCATTATAACACTGAGATGTATCCTGTCGAAACAGCACGATATATTGATAATATGCAGGACAAAACGGCCATAGAATGCAATGAGATTTGGAAAAAAAGAAGTATTGAATGGCTTGAAAACAACAAATTCAACTATCTGCGCAAAGTGCCGGGAAGACTCCTCTATATGTATTTTAACGACATAGACAACATGACTTTTCTCATAAAGGATAAGGCAAAGGCGGAAAACAACTATATCACCCTTCCCTACAGGAACATTATCCAGAAACTAAACAGCCTGGACTATGTTCAAACAGCGGCATTTATCTGTATGCTTTTATATTATGCGCTCTTGTTGGCCGCCCTGTTGGGAACTATAAAGCTACTGGCTGGAAAGCAACTTAAAAACGCCTTTCTACCGCTTATCATCGTCATCGGGGGGTCATTGACCATCGTACTGGCCATTCACGGGGAGACCCGCTTCAAGGCTCCTTTCATGCCGTTTATATTCATGCTTGCCGCAATAGCTCTTCTGAAAAAAACAAAATCATCGCAAAATGAATGCAGTCAGGCATAGAGATTCGAATATGGAACTGCTCAGAATCACGGCAATGCTTCTCGTGGTTCTCTTCCATATAGACTTTATTAACTTCAATTTTCCTGAAAATCAGCTGGACATTTTCAATCAGCCTATCCCTGCCTTCTTGAAGATATGGGGGCTTTGCGCCACTTACACCTGTGTCAATGTCTTCATCCTGTTGTCCGGATGGTATGGAATACATCCCCAAAAAACCCACTTCTTTGGATTTATATTTCAGGTTTTATTCTATTCTTCAATATCCTATGCGCTGTTTCTGATATTTGATGAGAATGTAAAATTCTCATGGAAGTTCGTCATACACATTCTTATCACCGACGATTATTGGTTTATACCTATTTATATTATACTGTATTTCTTTGCTCCGGTACTCAATTATTTTGCGGAAAACGCCTCTAAACGCCAATTCGCCATTACCGTCATTGCATGTCTTATCCTCCAGTCAATGTATGGATGGATAAGTCCTAAGGAAATGGGATTTCTGGAAGGCAGGAGTCCTTTCTCTTTCTTCATCCTCTATCTGCTTGCCCGATATATACACCTGTATGCTGAACATCTGAGAAACCTGAATAAGAAACGATGCTCGATGCTCTTTGTCCTGACAGTATCAATTACGGCCTCAATCGCCTTTGTAGGCTATCTTAAAGGCATATCCTATGTGATTGACACGATATTCAAGTTCTCCTCTCTCCTCACCATTGCTGCATCAGTTCTTTTCGTAGTATTTTTCTACCAGTCGAAAATAAGGTATAACCGATTCATCAACTGGGTTGGCAAGTCCTGTTTCTCAGTATTCCTCATCCATTGCTTTCCATATTTCAGCGATTGCGTATTCCATCCGGTCATCATGAATTTATATCAAAGGTTCAATGGAATGACATTTGCCGTATCGGTCGCCTTATTCGTTATCCTTATTTATGTATTATCTATCCTGATAGACCAAGTGAGGATCCTGATATGGGATGCCGCCTATAACCTGTATTCCAAAAGAAAATCAGAATAAACGATGATTCATGGCGAGAGTCGATGTCATTTCCGCTTATCTTTTTGTTTTCCACACCTTATCATTTATATCTGTCTCTTATACACATCTGACGCTGCCGACGACTAG
>CAUULA010000089.1:0-11160 GCA_963545855.1 uncultured Prevotella sp. | reverse complement strand
GATGACGTCGAGTCTCGTGGGCTCGGAGATGTGTATAAGAGACAGATATTTATCGTATATTTGCATCGTAAAATAAACATCCAGACAATGAAGATCATCCCTAAAATCATACTCGCAATAGCGATGCTGTTTACAGGAAATCAAATTAAAGCGCAACTGAATATGGCATTAAACACAAGGCAACAAGGTCTCTCTGCAATTGCAGGACTGGAGGCTAAAGGAGATTTAGAGAATCTCGGCAGGGCTATCGATGAAAGCCTTGACAACGGATTGACAGTAGCGGAAATCAAGGAAGCCCTTTCCCAACTCTACGCCTACACCGGCTTCCCACGATCCCTGAATGCACTTGAAACGCTTCGGAAGGTTATAGACCGCCGCAAGAGTGCCGGCAAAGAGACCCCCATGGGACAGGACGACGCAACGGTTCTTCCTAAAGATTTTAATGCTTTGAAGACGGGTACGGAAGTCCAGAGCAAGCTGAGCGGCAGACCTTTCGACTACACCTTTGTCCCCCGCACCGACTATTACCTGAAGGCTCACTTGTTCGGCGACATCTTCGCCAGCAAGGTGCTTTCCCAGTCCGATCGTGAGATTGTAACCGTATCTGCCATTGCCAGTCTCCCCGGCTGCGAGCCTCAGCTCCTTGCCCATGCCCACGGAGCCTTGAACATGGGAGTGAAAAAAGAAGAACTTCAGGATATCCCCGCCGTATTGGAAACCAAGGTAGGAAGTGCTGAAGCTGCCAGAAGCCGGGAGGCCATCAGCAAGGCGCTGGGCCTGGAGCTATCTGAAGACCTCAAGGTGAAGAAAGGCATAGAAAACAGTCCGTGGCCGATAGGGGTACCAAATGTAAACTACGCCCAATACTTTGACGGCAACAGCTATCTCGCTCCCTTAGAGGGCGTGGCATCTAATGTTACTTTCGAGCCCGGCTGTCGCAACCACTGGCATGTTCACCACAAATCCGTACAAGTGCTCATCTGCGTAGCCGGTCGTGGCTGGTATCAGGAATGGGGAAAGCCGGCAACAGAGATGACTCCGGGAACCGTCATTGCCATCCCTGCGGAAGCCAAGCATTGGCACGGTGCCGCAAAAGACTCATGGTTCCAGCATATTGCCTATGTAACAAAGGTTCAGGATGGCGCAAGCAACGAATGGCTGGAGCCTGTATCTGAAGAAGACTACAACAAGCTGAAATAAGACTTGATCTTTCACTCATTAAAAATAAAAACAAAACCACCCGAGAGGTTCAACAATCCTTTCTATTATGAGCCTCATCCCCTCTGTCTTTTGGCTATTCAGGAGCTAAAGACGCTGTTGGGGCATGCCCCTTATCGTAATGAAATCGATCGAGGCAAGATGTTCGGCGTGCTCATCGTAGACAACGACGGACATACCGGCTATCTCCAGGCTTACAGCGGACAGATTCTTGCCATCGATGAGGCCAAGACAAGGATTCCCGAGGATGATCGGGAGTTTGTTCCGGCGATATTCAACTATCTTCTGCCAGACGGATATTTCAAGCAAGAGGAAAGCCGAATCTCATTTCTCAACCGGCAAATCAGGGAGTTGGAGACAAATCCTTGCCTTGAAGAAGTCAAATCGCACCTCTCTAAACTACAATCCGAAGCTTCCGGAAAAATTATCGATTACCGACAATACATGAAGGAGTGTAAGGAGCAAAGAGACAAAGCCAGAACTCTCGGCACCACAGATGAAGCCACTCTCTTGAAAGAATCACAATTCCAGAAAGCCGAACTGCGAAGGCTTAAAAAGTCTCTGGCGGCTGAAATCGACATTCAAGAAGAGAAAGTAAAGAAATATATAGGGGAGATTGAAGCTATGAAGCGTCTCCGAAAACAGAGGAGCGATGCCCTGCAGGAATGGCTTTTCTCACAGTTTTCTATGCTGAATGCCCATGGGGAAAACAAGACATTGACTGACATCTTCCATGATTATTTCCCCCAGGCCTACAACCAGATGCCCCCATCCGGTGCGGGAGAGTGCTGCGAGCCGAAGCTCCTGCAATATGCCTATGCCAACCACATGAAGCCTCTCTGCATGGCCATGTTCTGGTGGGGAGAGTCGCCCCGGCAGGAAATCAGGCATCATCTCCATTTCTACCCTGCCTGCCAGGGCAAGTGCAAGCCGATATTAGACTGGATGCTGAAAGGACTGGATGTGGAGGGAAATCCCCTTGAGGAAGAACAGAGTCAACCACTGCCTATCCTATATGAAGACAACGATATCATCGTGGTAAGCAAACCGGCAGGCATGTTGAGCATTCCCGGAAAGAGTAAGCGGCAATCCGTACTCTCCCTGATAAAAGAGCACTGCGGAAAAGAGAGCGATCCCATGATCGTTCACCGCTTAGACATGTCGACAAGCGGACTTCTCGTAGTGGCAAAAAACCGCGAATGCTATTGGAGCCTGCAACGGCAGTTCAAGGAACATACTGTTAAGAAAAGATACATTGCCCTGCTCTCTCCCTCTCCTAAAAAGCCCCTTCAGGTGAAAGGTACCATCAGCCTGCCCCTGACGGCAGATACGGAAGACCGGCCCCGACAGATCATAGACTTCAAGAAGGGGAAAATGTCTATTACCGAATACGAGTTCTTAGACGAAAACCGGATAGCCCTCTATCCCAAGACCGGGCGTACCCACCAGTTGCGTGTCCATTGTGCACACCGGGAAGGACTGTCCCGCCCCATTCTGGGAGACAATCTTTACGGCAAGAGAGCCGACCGCCTATACCTCCACGCGGAATATCTTGAATTCGCCCACCCCGCTACCGGTGAGAGAATCCACTTCGAGGCAAAGGCCGACTTTTGACCAAAGGGCAGGATTCTTACACAAAGAACATGATAATCATCTGGGCAATGATCACGCGGACAAACATTCCCAGCGGATAGACCGACGCATATGCCACGGAGGGTGTGTCGCCCTCGAGCGTATCATCGGCATACCCCAGCGCCATGGGGTTTGCCATGCTGCCACAGAGAATACCGCAGACCGTACCGAAATCAAACTTCTTCGTTCTCAGAACTATAAAGCCCACAATCAATATGGGCAGCATGGTGAGCAGGAATCCGACACCTATCCACATCAATCCCTCTGGGCGCACAAGCGTGCTGAAGAAGTCCTTGCCCGCGTCTAAGCCCAGACATGCAAGATAAAGGGAAAGGCCAAGCTTTCGTAGCATCAGCGAGGCGCTCCGCGTGGTATAGCTGATGAAATGAGCCTTCGGGCCAAGTGCACCCACGATGATGCCCATCAGAATCGGGCCGCCGGCAATGCCCAGTCGGACGGGAGCCGTCATTCCGGGAATGGAAATCGGTATCGTGCCGAGGGCCAGACCCAGAAGAATTCCCAGGAAGATGCTTCCCGCCTGGGGCTCATTCAATATCTGAACCGCGTTTCCAATAAATTTCTCTACATCGTCCAATGCATTGGGAGGCCCCACCACGATCAGATGGTCGCCGTACTGAAGCCGCAGGTCGTCGGTCGCAAGGAGCTTCATGTCGCCACGCAGCACCCGGCTCACATTCACGCCATAGGTGTTCCTCAGCTGCAGGGTTCCCAGTTTCTTGCCATTGAGCACCCGGCGTGAAATCACGAGGTTGCGACTGGCCACCTTCGAGTCGATATGATTCCAGTCTATCTGCTCCTTGTTCCAGTCCTTCTCCACCTCCTTCCCGAAAAGAATCTCCATTGCCTTCCTCTCGTCATGATTCGTTACGACGAGCACATTATCGCCCTTATGAAGCTCCGTGCTGGCTTGCGGCACCACAACCTCTCGCCCCCGCCAAACCCGTGAGATGATGAACTTATCGTGCGAGCTTTGCGCTATCTCCAACAACGAACGGCCGTCGAGGGCCGGATTGCAAACCTCATACTGCCCGATATAAGTATGGTCGTCGGCATCTTCGCCGCGAACCTTCAGATCGTCGGGCGTTACAACCAATTTGCGAAAGATCACCATGGCGAATATCACGCCCACGACACCCAGCGGATAAGTAACCGCCGTGCCCAGGGCGAGCGATCCCGCTGGCTGTCCAAGCTGCCCCAATGCCTGCTGCGCGGCACCCAGCGCCGGTGTATTGGTGGTCGCACCGCACAGGATACCCATCATGTCCGGAATGCTGATGCCCGTAAGAGGAACCATGACCAGGGCCATGACGGTGCCCAGCAATATCACTGCCAGGGACCAAAGGTTGAGAGGCATGCCCTCATGCCTCAAAGAACTGAAGAAGTTTGGCCCCACGGAGAGCCCCAGCATGTAGACAAATATCACCAACCCGAAAGTCTCCGCAAAGTTCAAGACATCCTGATTGATCTCCAGACCCAGATGTCCGGCAAGAATGCCGATGAAGAACACGAAGGCAACTCCCAGCGAGATGCCCATCACCTTGACCCTTCCAAGGGATAAACCCAAAGCGCAAATCACCGAAAGAACAATGATTGACTGTATCGGAGACTCCATGGAGAAAAGACTGCTCACCCAATCCATTTACAAAATATTCAAGTATTTCTCGAGAGGAATTCCTCTGTTCTTGTCCTCGTTGTACTTATTCAGGTCGATGAGCCTGTACACAGCGTCCATGGCTGCCTGCGTACTCGACTCCAGGCGCTCGCCGTCGAGCAGATGACCTATCAATACCGCAGAGAAGATATCACCCGTTCCGGGGAAATGAACGGGGATTTCCGTATACGGAAGCATGAAATAACTATCCTCGGAATGATTGTAACCCACCACCGAAGATTGGCCGTCGACGGTGATACTGGTAATCAGTGCTGACTCCGAACCTATCTCCCGAAGACAGTCGAGAAGGCTCCGCGCCTCGTCAGGCGTTACCCCCTCCGCACGAAACTGACGCTCCGTGAGATAGCATGCCTCGGTATAATTGGGATAGCAAAGATGCGCCACGGAAAGCATTTCACGCATGCTCTTGACGGCGGCCTCGGTTACTCCGTTATAGAGTTTTCCCTCATCGCCCATGATAGGGTCGACGAAGATGACCGTCCCCCTCGCAGCCTGTTCCATACAATAGCGTGAGATGATGCCGGCCTGATACTCCGAGACGATGAAGCCCGTGGCAATCGCGTCGAAGCTGAACCCCAATTCTTTCCACACGGGGAAGACTCCCTTGATATACTCCGTGGTGTCGAGGATGTTGAACTTGCCGTAATCCAGCGTATTCGACACCAAGGCAGTAGGCAGGTTATAGGTGGGATGGCCGAAGTAAGACAATATCGGGAGCATTGCCGCCGTAGCCACCTTGCCGTAACCGGCCATGTCGTTGATAAGAAGAATCTGTTTCTTGCTCATGTGCTTGCATTCTTTTTCTGGTGCAAAGGTAGTCTATTTTTATGAAACAAAGCAGGAAATGACAGTAAATTAGCAATTCTCAAAAACTTATACAGCTCCACCTCCCTCCACGACAACACGGCATTAAAGGTAAAGATGTTTTATTTATCCGTAATCCGGGTCATTGCGGTTTCAGGAATTTTATATACCTTTGCCTCAGAATCTGAAATAGAAGCAGAATATGACAGACCAGATTACCAACATCAACTCCGTTGACGACTATAACAAGGCATTCGGCATAGAGACCCGCCACCCGCTCGTGTCAATCGTAGAGATGGCAAAGGCTCACCCCGTCGTGAACCTGAGTGCCACGGAAACCTATCATTACGGGATTTACGCCATTTTTCTGAAGCAGACCCTGTGCGGCGACATCACCTACGGCCGGCAACCTTACGACTATCAGGAAGGCACCGTAACCAGCTTCGCGCCGGGCCAGGTGATAACGATAAAACGGCATCCCCATGTGCAGCCTGATGCCATCGGGCTGGTTTTTCATCCCGATCTTATCAAGGGGACATCGCTCGGCAAGGACATCAAGCAATACGGTTTCTTCTCATACTCTTCGCGGGAAGCCCTCCACCTGAATGAGGACGAGAAGGAAATCTTCAAGGACTGTATCCAGAAAATACAGCAGGAGCTGGAACATCCGATAGACAACCACAGCAGGAAACTGATTTGCCGCAACATAGAATTATTGCTCGACTACTGCCTGCGCTTCTATGAGCGACAGTTCATCACCCGCAAGGCTGCCAACAAAGATGTGCTCGAAAGGTTTGAGGAACGGCTTAACACCTATTTCGAGGATACCGATTCCTATATGAAAGGAATCCCCACGGTGAAGTATTTTGCCGAAGAATGTTTCCTTTCTCCTAACTATTTCGGCGACCTGATAAAGAAGGAGACGGGCATGACGCCGCAAGAGCACATCCAGGCAAAAATCGTCGACCTGGCCAAGGAGGAGCTGCTGGGCACGAAGAAGAGCATCAGCGAAATCGCCTATCAGCTCGGATTCCAGTACAGTCAGCACTTCAACCGCTATTTTAAGCGCAATGTGGGTATGAGCCCAAGCCAGTATCGCAAGTCATGAAAGACGCCATCAACATTTGTGCCTGCAACAAGCTCTTTGACGAAAAGGATTTACATCCCCTGATAAGCGTTATCGACCTCTCGGCAGGATGCAGGGAAGAGGCGATAAAGCTCGACTGCTATGCCGTTTTGCTACAGCGCAATGAAGGCGGAGAGAGGCGGTTTGGGCGTCAGATGTGCGACTTCTCCGATGCAACGCTGCTCTTCCGATCACCTGAAAAGAACATCGACCTCGAGAAGGACAACCTCTGCGAGCACAAAGGAAAACTGCTGATATTCCATCCCGACCTGTTTTGCGGCACTCCCTTAGGGCGGCAGATCAAGAACTTCAGCTTCTTCCGCTACCGACCGGACGAGTCTCTCCACATCTCCTGCAAGGAACGGAGGGTGGCCGAATGCTGCATCAACGAAATCAGCAGGGAACTCGAATGGGGCATCGACCCGCTCACCGCACCCATCCTGTGCGACCTCATCACGCTGCTCCTACACCATTGCCAACGGTTTTACCAGCGACAGTTCATCACGCGCGAGACGGCTTCCGAGCGAATACTGACGCAATTCAGGGAAGCCGTCGACGAATACTTGCAGAGCGGAAAAGCCCAAGACGCAGGCCGGCCGTGCGCCTCGATGTTCAGCGATCCTATGAATTTGTCGGCGGCTTATCTGAACGACCTGCTCAAACATGCCACCGGCAAGGAGTTTGACAGTTATTTCCAGTTGCGCAGAATCGAAATGGCCAAACAGTTGATGACCATGGAGAACGACGAAAAAGAATTACAAAAACTCGGTTTCAAATCCTTAGGCTGTTTCCATTCCCTATCCAAGAAAATCACAGGGGTAAGCATCCGGGAACGCAAAAATTAACCCGCTGTAAATCAATTGGTTAGGAGAACGAAAATAAAAGACGGCCAAAAGGAGAGTAAAAGGCCGTTAGAAGGAGAGCTTTTAGCCGTTAAAAGGCGAGCAAAAAGCCGTCTTTTACTTTCCTCTTTGCCGCAAGCGGTTTTTCAAGCCCTAAACGACAAAAGCGCCGACAGGATTTGGTCATCTGAAAATATTTTACTAACTTTGGCAAAAATCAAATGAGATGAAAGATATTTGCTGCATCGGACACATCACTCACGACCGCATCATCACGCCACAAAGATCAACAGACATGGCGGGCGGAACAGCCTTCTATTTCGCCTACGGCATCAACAGGCTGCCCCGGAAGGTGTCGTTTGAACTTGTTACGAAGGTGGGCGACGACGCCCTCGGCGAAGTGGAGAAGATGCGCGAGGCCGGCATCGAGGTCATCGCGAACCATAGCCGCAAGACGGTTTTCTTTGAAAACAAGTACGGGGAAAATGCCGACCACCGCACGCAGAGGGTGCTCGCCGAGGCCGACGCCTTCACCCTTGAGGATGTGAGACCGCTCGAAGCCCGGGTATTCCATTTAGGCCCGCTTCTGAAAGCCGATTTTCCCACGGAAGTCGTGAGAGCCCTGAAGGAGAAAGCACTTGTCTCCATTGACATCCAAGGCTATCTGCGTGAGGTAAAGGGGGAAGAAGTGGTTGCGGCGGAATGGAAAGAGAGAGAAGAAGTGCTCCGCCTCACGGATTTCGTGAAGCTGAACGAGCACGAGATGTCTACCGTCAGCCTGCTCACCAATCCTCGCTCCGTGGCCCGGGAACTGGCGGGGTACGGCATCAGGGAGGTGATCCTTACCTTCGGGAGCAAGGGCTCCCTCATTTTGAAAGACGGCGTATTCCATGAGATTCCGTCCTACGCACCACACGCCCTAATAGACGCGACGGGATGCGGAGACACCTACGGATGCGGCTATCTCTATTGCCGGATGCAGAGAATAGCCCCCCCGGAGGCCGGAAAATTTGCCGCCGCCATGTGCACGAAGAAACTGGAGCACTCAGGCCCCTTCGACGGCACACTGGGCGATATTCGCGATATAATCGGATAACTCCGACCTCGAGATTTCACGCAGTCCGTCGGCCCCTATATAAAATAAGGTGTCGGCAAATTGAGAGGCCAGCTCCAGGTCGTGCGTGGAGAGAAGGATGGTTTTCCCCATTTCCGCAGACATGCGACGCAGCAGCCGCATCATGTCTACCTTGCTGGGATAGTCGAGGAAGGCCGTAGGCTCATCGAGGAGGAGGATGGGCGTCTGCTGTGCAAGCGCACGGGCTATCATGGCCTTCTGGCGCTCACCGTCGCTCAGCGTGGAAACCGTCCGCCCGCCGAGCCGGGCTATCCCCGCCATCTCGATGGCCTCGTCGACAACGGCCTTGTCGGCATCGGAGAGCGAGCCCCAGAAGCCGGTATAAGGTGAACGCCCGAGGCCCACGAGCTCCCTCACCGTGATATTCTGCACCTCCGGTTTCTGCGTGAGCACGATGCTCAAGAGGCGGGAATGGTCTTTACGGGTGAGCCCGGCGGCTTCTCTTCCCTGCAGATAGAGCTTTCCCGAGAGGGGTCTCTGGAATCCCGCAATCGTCTTGAGCAAGGTGGTTTTTCCCATTCCGTTCTCGCCGACGAGACAGGCAAGCCGGCCGGCCGGCATCCTGGCATACAGGTTTTGTGCCACCACCTTTTTCCCATAGCCTATCGCCATGCCTCTTATGTCTATCGGGGATATCGAGATCTTACTCATATTTTCATTCTTTTATGCGCCGGCTCTTGATACGGCTCTTGATGGAGCGCACGCTGCCGGCACTAATGGCAAGGATGTCTCCTACCTCTGCCTCGCTCTTGCCCATGCGCTCCACGGCAATGAGGAAGAGATATTGGCGAGGGGACAGGTTGTTGTACATGCTGTCGAGACGGTTGATGAACTTCAGGTCGATGAGCTTGAAATACTCAAGGAAGTCCAGAAAGTCCTGATTGCTCCAGTGCAAGGTGTTGCCGTTCCTCATGATGCTCTCGTAGAGCAGCTTTCCGTTGCTCAGCGTCTCTACCTCCTGGTCCTTCAGATTGCTCACTCGTTGCCGCAGGGAATTAAGCTCTTTGTTGGTTACCGACTGTGAAAGTTTCATTTCATCGAGCCTGTCGCTGTATTCGCTCACGAGCAGATGTTTCTCCAGAAGATTGCGTCTGGCCTTGGCGGCCTTGTATTTATGATAGAACACGAAGACCGTCATGGTGAGCAGGAAGATGACGAAAAGGGCACCGGTGTAGAGCCGATAGGAACGGATGGCACGCTCCCGCTCCTCACGGTCGTAGCGATTCTGTATCTCATAGATGTTGTTCTGGCGCCATTTCTCTTCCTGCTTGTCCCTGAAGGCCAACAGCGTGTCGGCCACACGGGTGCTGCCCTGCCAGTCGCCCATCGTCTGCTTCAGCCTGAAGAGACTGGTGAGCGCCTTCTCCCGTGTATAGACCTCAGACGAGGAAGCGGCCTTAAGAAGATAGTCGTGGGCTTTCACATAGTCGCCCCGCTGCATATAGATGTCTCCGAGGATGGCATAGGTATAGCTGCCGGGGCTTTCCGCCAGAGCCTTCCGTATGTAGGTTTCGGCCTTCACGATGTCTTTCTTCTGTGTATAGGTGTCGCTGATGTTGGCCAGAAGTACCGACTGGTTATCGCTGCTGAGGTAACGGTAATACTGAAGGCTCTTCAGCAGGTACTTCAGATTGCTGTCCGTATCGGCCAGTCCGCTATAGGCGTTGGCCGTATAGGTAAGGCTGTAGGCTATCCATTTCTTGTTGCCGGCCTTGTAACCCAGGTCGCGGGCTCTCTTGGCATAAACCAATGCCGTGGCATAATTTTTATTGACGAGATTCACATAACAGATGCTTTCGCAGATCTTATGCAGCAAGGCGAGGTCGGAGAGGCCCCGTGCGGTGTTCTCGGCTTTCTTGAGCAGCGTGATGCCAGCCTTGGAGTTGTTTCGGTTAAAGCACTGTATCACACCTTTATAATAATAAGCCCGCGCCAGTTTGTCGGACGGACCGTTATGTTCGTAATAGAAAATGGAGTAGTCGATGGAGTCGTTGGTGATGGGTCTGTCCGTCCGGTAGAGTATCTCCGTCTTCAAAAGGGTATAGTAAGCCACATTCTCCTTGTCCTCGGTTTCCATCGAAGGCAGGGTACCGAGGTACATGTAGGCCGCGTCCACATTGTCTTGGTCGAGCAGAGAGTCTACCTGCTCAAGCCGACTTTGCGTGCGACCCTGACACCCGCACATCAAGACAGCAATGCCAAAAACCAACGAGAATATTGCCTTAACCGAATGTTTCATCTCTCCTCATTTTCTTACCCATGCGCCAACCTGGTGCATCACTCGCGGAAAAGGTGTATCCCACCACCGACGCGAAACGGGAATCGGGGCATAAAATAGTCCAATTCTGTCCCTTTTCCGTCATTTGCAAAATTACTAAAAATAATTCATTCCGCTACTATCTCAGGACACAAATCGACCCGGAAAGACTTTTTTCAGAGCAGAAAACAGATAAAAACAAAATCAAAACCTCAAAAAAATGTTGCATTTTCAAGCATTTTTAAACACATGGAAGTCGTTTGAGATGCCTTTAAACAAGGGTTGTTGCGCTGCAACGGGAAGTTCCTGGCAGAAACCTTGGATTTTGAAATAAACATTTAAAATATTAAAATTGTGAAATAAAACCGCGAGCAGGCCGTAAAAAGATCACAAAAACCGAATATATTCACTTATCTAAATATCTGTCTCTTATACACATCTCCGAGCCCACGA
>CAUULA010000088.1:0-11270 GCA_963545855.1 uncultured Prevotella sp. | reverse complement strand
CAGTTGGTAGAGCACGACCTTGCCAAGGTCGGGGTCGCGAGTTCGAGTCTCGTTTGCCGCTCTTTTTTACTTTCTTGGAGAAACATATTTTGTCAATGAATTTATATTTAAGGTATTTTGATAAGGAAGCATTAGCGCATAATGTGGATGAGGCTATCGAGTTTCTTTGCGGTATTCCGGAAATCGGAATGAATGCAGAGATGGAGGCAGACATCCGCGACTATGCGGCAAGTGAGATCTTTTATCCCAAGCGTTACAAGGTGCGTCCGCGCGTATATTTCATCATCATCAAGACCACTGCCGACACAATGCTCGACTTCAAGCAGAAAAAAGCGATCCATCCCGTGGTAAATTCTCTCCCTGACCGCCGTGATTCAGCCGCCTCCGCGATGGCCCGGCTTCCGGAGCAACGCCCCGGATGGTATGAGGGGAGTTTGGATTTTAAGCGAGTGGTAACGATTCCGGCAACTGGCAAACATGAGTATCGCGACACTCATTTTGAAGTTCGTTGCAAGGCAAACTCTGGTCAGGACTGCTATAATCGTATCGTGGAGCACCTTCGCGGGCGGGTGGACAGCAGGAGCCAGTTTCCCTCTGCGAGGGGTAAGAACTTCCAGTTCAGGTATCTTGGAATGTGGAAATAAGGAGGAAATATGAATAAAGTAATGCTCATCGGCAATGTAGGTGCCGAGCCGGAGATCCGGTATTACGAGGCCGACCAGGCTGTTGCGCAGGTAAGGCTTGCCACTACGGAGCGCGGCTATACATTGCAGAACGGGACGCAGGTGCCCGACCACACCGACTGGCACAACCTCGTGTTGTATCGCAGGCTGGCCAAGGTGATTGAGAAATATGTCCATAAGGGCGACAAACTCTATGTGGAGGGCAGAATCCGCTATCGTTCATACGACGATCAGAGGGGAGTCCGTAAGTTTGTTACAGAAATCTTGGTCGACAATATGGAGATGCTCTCGCCTAAGGCAACCGCAAATGCTGCGGGTGCAAACGCCCCGGAGACTGCCCCACAGCCGGTGCAGCCTCGACAGGAAGAGAAGTCTGACGACGAGGTTCTCCCATTCTAAAGACGACTGCAGCCTTGGATATATCAGCCTTGACAGAGTCCTTCTCGGATGTTTACCTGCAAGCACCTACCTTAGGTGTTGTCATAGCAGCCGTCTTGGCTGCTATACTGCTTTTTGTATCAGGATTTGCGAGCGGCTCGGAAATCGCGTTTTTCAGCCTCTCTCCTACGGATTTGGCGGACCTGAACCCTGAGAAAAGACAAGGGGACAAGAGCATTCAGATGCTCCGAAACGATAGCGAGCGCACTTTGGCGACCATTCTGATTCTCAACAACTTTGTGAATGTTACCATTATCATGCTCTGCAACTACATCTTCGGCCAGCTGGTTCACTTCGGCGAGAAGGCCTATTGGCTGGAATTTTTGTGCCTCACGGTGCTCCTGACATTTCTTTTGCTTCTCTTCGGAGAGATTATGCCGAAGGTCTACAGCCGCCAGAATCCCTTGAGGTTCTGTCGGATGAGTGTGAATGGCGTCATGATATTCCGCAAGGTTTTCTGGCCTTTGGAGACCATTCTCATACGGAGCGGGATGCTGGCGGAAAAGGTTATGCAGAGAGAAAGCCATGTCTTGAGCGTCGACGATCTGGAGCAAGCCCTTGAATTGACCGACAAGGAGGATATCAAGGACGAGCAGAGCATGCTCAAGGGGATCATCCGTTTCGGCGATGAGACCGCCAAGGAGGTGATGACGAGCCGCCAGGACATCGTGGATATAGACATCCGGAGTTCGTTCGCCGAGGTATTGAAGTGCATCGTTGACAACAACTATAGCCGTATTCCGGTATATCAGGACAGCGAGGACAATATCCGCGGCATCCTTTACATCAAGGACCTGCTCCCTCATCTGTCAAAGGCTGCCAACTTCAGATGGCAGAGTCTGATTCGTCCTCCTTACTTCGTGCCCGAAACAAAGAAGATAGACGACCTGCTCCGAGAGTTCCAGGAGAACAAGGTTCATATCGCCATCGTGGTCGATGAGTTTGGAGGGACGAGCGGTCTGGTAACCCTTGAGGACATTCTCGAGGAGATCGTGGGCGAGATTAACGATGAGTATGACGAGGAGGAAAAGACCTATTCCAAGCTCAATTATAATACCTATATCTTTGAGGGGAAGACTCTTCTGAGTGATTTCTGCAGGATTCTGAATGTAGACGACGAGGAATTCTCGGAAGTAGAGGGAGATGCCGACACCATAGCAGGCCTGCTCCTTGAGATCAAGGGCGATTTCCCCACCCTCCAGGAGCGTATAGACTATAAGAACTACACCTTTGAAATCATGGAGATAGAGGAGCGCCGGATTAGCAAGGTGAAGGTAATCGTGCACAATCCGGCCTATCACAACCCCGCATAATGCCACTCATCAGTATTGAGAATCTTGAGGAAGATGTGCGGCTCGGCCTTTGGAAGATAGAGGAAACGCCGGAGGAGATGCTGCTGCGGGACGCTTCGCTGAAGGCAGTCTGCGACACGGCGTCTTCCTGTCATTCGGAAGTCAGGAAGATGGAGCGCCTCTGCATTCACGAGCTTCTTTATCAGATGACGGGCCTGAAGGGCACGGTGATAGACCATGACCCTTCTTCCAAACCCTTGCTGGAGGGCTTCAATCTCAGCATCAGTCATACACGGGGCTATGCGGCACTCATACTTTCGTCGCGGAGAGATGTCGCCGTTGACATCGAGTATATGAGTGAAAGGGTAAACCGGGTTGCGAGCAAATTTATCCGCGCCGACGAGACGGCTCCCGACACGGTGTCCCGTTTGGTAAACTGGAGTGCCAAGGAAACCATCTATAAGCTGTTCTCGGACGAAGACCTGCAGTATTTTGAAATGAGGCTCCTGCCTTTTCTTCCGGAAAGGCATGGCTCCCTGCTGGTGGAAGACCTGAAGAAAGAGAAGCTGGCGAGGGTTTTCTATCGGGTGAATGAGGAGTATGTCTTGAGCTACTCTTACCCTCCCTCTGAATAGGACATCGTGATGAGGCGTCCCGATGATGTGCCTTCGCAGTGCAGCCAGTATCTCCTTCATTGACAAAACCGCCGGAATCGTCCTACAATATCGCCGATTTTGTCCCACAATATCGCCGAGATTGTCCTTCTTCAAGCCGTCTCTTACAGATAAAGTAAAAACCAGTGAAAATGAAACGAGTCGTTTACCATACATTCTTCCTCCTTCTCTTGGCAGCCCCTCTGCATGCCCGGAGAGACACAGTAACCGTCGTTCACGCCGATGAACAGAAAACTTTCCAACGGCAGATACCAGCCGGCAACTATAGTGGAATCACCCATTTGGAAGGAAACGAATATGCCGTGGTCAACGATAAGTCGGCAACCGACGGCTTCCATGTCTTCGCGATAGACATAGATTCCATTACCGGCGAGATTCTGCGTGTGCGGGACAGGGGGTTCAGAAGCGCCGAAGCCGCCAACAGGGATGGCGAGGGCATCGCCTATCTGCCGTCGACGAAGACGATTCTGATCAGCGGTGAGGCCGATGGGAGGATTCTTGAATATGGTCTGGACGGACACCGGACGGCCCGGGCGGCTGCCGTTCCCGAGGTTTTCAGCAAGATGAGGGGCAATTTGGGCTTTGAGGCCCTGGCCTATTCGGCAGCTACCCGTCTGGTTTGGACCTGTAACGAGTCTACGCTCCAAGGCGACGGAGAAGTGGCGTCGCCTGCAAACGGAGCGGCGAATGTGGTCAGGCTTCAGTGCTTCGACGAGTCTTTGCGGCCCCTCCGGCAGTATGCCTACAGGATGGATGCCCCTGTGGCTTCGGCTCCGGCAGAACTTTATGCCATGGGGGTGCCGGAACTGGTGGCGATGGACGATGGCTCTTTGCTGGTTTTGGAGCGCGAGTTCTATGTCCCCTCGTCAAAACTCGGTGCCTTTGTGAACTGTAAGCTTTATCAGGCATGGCCTTCTGTTGAGATCGACAGGCAGCGGCCCATCGATGAGAAGATGGTCTTCGTGGACAAGAGTCTCGTCTATGAGTGGAAGACGAGCGTGGGGCTCTTCAGTTATGAGATTGCGAATTATGAGGGAATGTGCCTGGGTCCGGTCTTGCGGGATGGATCCCGGGTCCTGATTCTGGTGTCGGACTCGCAGAACCAATACGGTGGCGTGCTGAAAGACTGGTTGAAGACGATAGTGCTCAAGTGAGAAATCTTATATAGGCGCGGTCGTCGAAAGAGACATTGCCTTTCATAAGCCCCTTTGTTGCCTTGAAGGAATCGATGCACAGGGGGTCGTTTCTCAGTTGCTCGCGTAATCGTTTTTCGCTTTCCTCCAGCGTGCTTGCGAGTAGGGGATAGCCGTCGGTGGCCAGTATGATTTCCCTTCCGGCCCGGAGTATTTTTACCTTATCCATGGGAATCTCGAAACCGTCGATGACGGCATAGGCAATGTTCTGTTCATTGCAAGAGGCTTTCAGTTCTGGGAGTATGTATTCCCTTCCTTTGTCGATTATCTGAAATTCAATCGGTTTGTGCCCGTTGTTCAAGGCTTTGTTGATATATTCTGAACGCTTGTTGGCCAGTATTTCCTCCGACGGTTTGCCGTTTGTGCAGAGCTTTCCGTCAATCAGGCATTGGCAGTCTCCTGTCATCCAGATTTCCTTTCGGCGGCGGCTGTAGACAACGGCACTTGCCGTCAGCCTTTCCGTCGGATGTTTTTCAAGTCTTTTCAAGTCAAGTTTCTTCTCCCGATAGATATTCCGGATAGACTCGGTTATCCTTTCGCAGAAATCTTTGCAACTGGTTTCGGCGTCCATCCTCTTAATGAAATCGGCCACCAAGAGCATGGCATAACGCCCGTTGCGCATGTCCGGATGAATCTGGACGGGGCTTTTGCTGGTGCTTCCGTCTATCACCGCGATGAAGTCATTGCTGCTTACGATTCCGTCTTCGCATGTTTCCTGACTGTGCTTGCCTATGATCCGTTGTTCTATAATTTGCATGATTGAAATTTGGATTATAGCTCTTGGCTTTCTTTTTTCCCGACTTTTTCCTCTCAGGATAGGGCTCCGGCGTGCTTCCGACGGCCTTGGAGTCGTATCTTGCCCGGGCTCCGCCTCGCCCGTCATAGAGCTTGCCTATCAGGTCGGGGCGGCCTATTCTCCTTAATTCCTGTTCAATCTTTCTCCTTTCTTCCGGCTTATACCAGAAGAAGAACTGGCGCTGGGCCAGCTTCTCTCTCGGTGTCTTGGCGCTGAATACTGGCTCCAAGGTGTAGGGGTCATAGCCGGTGTACCAGGTCTCGGTGCTTACGGTCATGGGTGTGGGGGTGAAGTCCTGTACCTGTTCGAGGTGGAAGTCGAGATTCTTCGTAATGACAGCCAGTTCGGCCATGTCTTCTTCCCTACACCCGGGATGGCTGCTGATGAAATAGGGGACGATCTGCTGTCTCAATCCCTTCTCTTGATTGATTTTGTCGAAGATGCGCTTGAACTCATAGAACTGGCCGAACGACGGCTTCCTCATGAGTCTGAGCACCTCGTCGGAGGTATGTTCCGGTGCCACTTTCAGTCGTCCGCTGACATGCTTGCATATCAGTTCGTGGGCATATTCGCGTGCGGCCTCATTGTTTTTCCCATCCTTGTTCTTGTGAAGCAGCAGGTCGTATCTGACACCGCTGCCGATAAAGCTTTTCTTTACCTGTGGCAACGCGTCTACCGCACGATAGATGTCGAGCAGCTTGCTGTGGTCTACATTGAGGTTCGGGCATATTTCAGGATTGATGCACGAGGGGCGTTTGCAGTGCTCGCAGGCCTTCTTGTTCTTGCCTGCCATGCCATACATGTTGGCCGATGGGCCGCCGAGGTCGGAAATGTATCCCTTGAAATCTGGCATCTCTGCCACCTGTCTTACCTCCCGGAGGATGTTCTCCTTGGAGCGGCAGGTGATGAACTTTCCCTGATGGGCCGATATGGTGCAGAAGGCACACCCCCCGAAGCATCCCCGATGGATGTTCACGGAGAACTTGATCATCTCATAGGCCGGGATGGTCTTTCCCTTGTATTTGGGATGGGGGAGGCGTGTATAGGGCAGATCGAACGATGCGTCGAGATCTTCCGTCGTCATGGGGGGATAAGGCGGGTTGACGACGACATAGACATTGTCTACCGCCTGCAGGATTCTCTGTGCGTGAATCTTGTTGGATTCCTCCTCGATGTGCCGGAAATTCTCGGCCTCGGCCTTCTTGTCTTGTAGGCATTCCTCGTGGCTGTGGAGGACGATGTCTTCCCCTGTGATGCCTCCGGGAATCTCGTTCTCTTTGCTTAGGTAGACGGTTTGGGGAACATCCCTGATGTCCTTGATGCCTTTCCCGGTCTCCAGTTCCTTGCAAAGTTGGACTATGGGGTTCTCGCCCATGCCATAGATGATGAGGTCGCCGCCCGAATCACACAAGATGCATTTCTTCAGTTGGTCCTGCCAATAATCGTAATGGGTGATCCGCCTGAGGGAAGCCTCTATTCCTCCCAAGACCACCGGGACATCGGGATATAGCTTTTTCAATATCCGCGTATAGACAATGGTCGGATAGTCGGGACGCATGCCGTGCCTTCCGTCTGGGCTGTAGGCGTCATCATGCCGGAGTCTTCGGTTGGCCGTATAGCGGTTTACCATAGAGTCCATGGCTCCGGGAGCTATTCCGAAGAAAAGCCTGGGTCGTCCTAATTTCTTGAAGTCGCGGTAGTCTCCGTGCCAGTCGGGCTGTGGCACGATGGCCACTTTGTATCCGTTGGCCTCGAGAATCCGGCCTATGACGGCCGCTCCGAATGCCGGATGGTCGATATAAGCGTCTCCGGAGAACAGGATTACATCAAGCTGGTCCCACCCTCTGAGCTCACATTCCTTCTTGGTCGTCGGAAGAAAATCTGTTAGTCTGTATTCTTTCAAGTTCCGGTATCCTTACTCTTCGGTCTCTCTTTCCGGCATTTCCTCGCTCTGTTTCTGTCTCCAGTCAATGTAGAGCAATACCAGTTGGTGGAGTCCGAAGGCCTTCATGTTGCTGTTGTAGATGACATCGAGGCACAGGTCGAGCAGATCCTTGTCTTTTCCGGCTTCTGATTCGAGCATGGAGCGCACATTGAATTTCAGCTTGTCGAGTACGGCCTCGTCGATAAAGCCATTGCTGTCCACGAGATTCTTGAGCAGAGCATATCTCTCGAGGGTAACGAGATGCTGTTCTGAGAGCTCTATGCTTCGGGTGCCTGATTGGTTGGCTTGGATTTTATACATAGTCCTCAATTTTATGTTATTTCATTAGAAAATTCATGATTCCTTGCATGATAAGTTTTCTTTGTGTCTTAGACTTGATGCATTCGAATGGGAATCCCATCACGAAAGTGCGGTTTTTGTCGCCCCCGTAGGCAACTGCGGCGGAGTTGCCATCGGCATATTGCATGGCGCAATAGGATGTCCCGACCGGATTCAAGGCTTCCGGATGGGCGGCCGAGTAATGGTGTTTATTGAATTCCCGATAGATGTCGAAGCTTGTGCCCAGGCCTTTTACAAGAGGCTCTGTCGTCAGACTGTCGCTGGCCGTATATCTCACATTCAAGACACTGCCGAGAAATTCCTGCTCGCCGGCGGTCTGCATGTCGGAGCCTATATAGGAACCGCTTACGAGCAAGCGGCCGCCGGCCGCCGTGTAAGCACGCAGCGCGCTCTGCATTTGCGCGGAAAAGGTCTTGTAGCCTGCGAGTGCCGTGGGGGAATATTTCTCCAATCCTAATATCAGGTCTACGCATGGATATTGCTGCATGCTGACCTTTCCGCTCTCTATGGCTTTGCTGGAGCAGCTCACGATGTTGTATTTCCTTCCGCTGGCGATGGCCTCTGTGTGCGAGACTACATAGTTGAAGTCGTTCCCGGCAATGAAATGTCCGGCCAGTTCGTCGCCTCCGTAGCCTAATCCTCCAGGCCCTTCAATGCCCATCTTGCTTCTCTTGAAGTCGGTCTGGCGGCCGTTCCATCCGGCTGTCAGGCCGTATGACACCCCGAGGTCGCGGTCTAAATCAAATCCCTGAAGAGTGTCGTTGTCGACGACCGACGGGGCAGAGAGACGGTGGAATCCGTTGACGACCAGTATGGTCTGGGCAGCTCCGGGATGATATACTGCCGATAAGACCTCTGTCGGGAAGCTCTCGCCCCCAGAGTTGACGGCCGTAACCTTGAAGTTATATTGCCGGTCAGGAGCCAATTGCAGTTCGCATGCGGTAGACGAGGTGTTGACTCCATTATTGAAACCTTCTTCTTCGCCTGCCGTATAGACATTGTAGGAAGTCGGACGGGCACTGTCTTCTTGTGGATCTGGTTGTGGGGCCCAGCTCAGTCTGACCTTATTGGGTGAGCCTTTGACGAACTCGATGGAGAAGTTAGTAGGCTGCAAGGGTGCCACGACATAGCCGGTTCCGTGCTGTAAGGCCTCAAACTTGAGAAGGGACTTATATATAGACCTTGCCATCGTGAACTTGAAATTAGGATCCTGAGCCTTTATCATGTCGGGAAAATTCTGGTGTGAGAGCATCTCCAGTATGGCGGAAGGCACCTCGGGGTTCCTTGTCTCCGAGTAATTTCTATCCCATAGATACCTTTTAGACCATTTCCCGAACTTGTATTCTATGTCTTTCGTAAGGTTTTCCAGTAATGTCTGTGCCAATGTCTTCGATGCCTGTCGGGAAATTCCGGCGTTTAATTTACCGTCGTTAAAGTCTGTCGTGCAAATAGAAAGCGATCCCACGAGGTCCTTGCCGTTAGGAGCGAATCCCGCATCACTATGTAGCGCCAGGGATAAATCCAAGGGAACGCCCAGCCCTTCAGCAGCGGGAACATACACGCTGCCGCCCGCGAGCCAGTTGGTCATGTATGGCCGCGCGTTGATGTCATCACCATAATCGTTCATTCCGCCCTTGCTCCCATAGACGGAATAGGGCGCTCCCGACCATTGGGCGAAGTATCTTGCGCCCTCCAGAGCCCGTGGAACTCTACTGATGTTTCCTCCGCGTTGTATATTTCCCATGCCTCCGCCAAAGCGAACGGCGTCAGCGGTTACCACGCCTTTTCCCGAAGAGTGGTTGGTAAGGATGACGCGATTGAGGTCGTTAATGCCTTTGGCAAATTCAAAAGTCCCCAGATAGACCCAGGTTCTGCCGCCCATTTGCTGGTTGACCCTAAAGTGCGTCTCCTGCCCTTTGTGATATACGATGTACTCTGCATCGTCTACACTCTTAGGAAGAGTCTGGTAACTCACATAGACCGCATATCTGCCTTCTTCCGGGAAGCAGGGTTTATAGGATATAAAACTTGTCTTCTCGGGTTTCTTGGTGGCCTTGATCTGTCGGGCAGAACCGGCTTCAAAGGGGTTCTCATTGTCCAGATAGGCACCATAATGAAAGCGAAAGCCTTTGTATTTGGTGGTTTTCCAAGAGCCGGAATAGGCATATTCCTGATAGGAAGAGCCAGCGGGAGTGCCGTCGTTGTCTACTATGATTTCGTTGGTTTGCCAGTCTCTCTCCCGGGGTGTATAGACAACAGCTCCGGCATTTTCCAGCATCGGAATGAGGTAGGGTACTACGATGGTCTGGGTGAACAGGTCTTCCGTCGTACCGAAAAGGTTGGGCCGCTGCCATTTCCACATGCCTTTGTCCTGGTCGTAGTAGCGGCCGTGAGATGCATAGACCGTCATATGGCGGTTTTGAAGTCCTTGGGTAACCTGGTGGGGCTTGTCCACATTCTGTACCCAAGGGTTGCCTTTGTATTCAATTTTCCCCCAGACCTGGCGGACACCACCGGAAATAGGCGATTGCCTGACAATGAGTTGATCGATGGTCATCCCGTTCGTAACCACCTTGATGCGGTAGTCTCTATACTGAGGGGGAAGCTCCCTCCCGATTTTCTTGTATATTTTCTTGACGAGCTTTTCGTCAAAGTCCTGGTTGGCAAAGTATTCATTGGCATGAATCGTTATGATCCGGGCCCTGTTGTCAATATTATATTTGATCATGCGAGCCTGATGCGACTGGGCATAATCTTTAAAATGATAGTTCGAGAAATAGTTATTCAGCTTTCTTTCCGTCTTCTCGTCTAATGTGTTGGTTTGCGAGAAAGCCGCAAGAGAGCTGAATAATAGCAGGTTTATTATCGTAAAAACAATCTTTTCGCGCATTCTTATTTGCTATCTCCTATGATAAAGTTCTCGGGATTTCTTCCCCTGAAGTCTTTGTAATAAAGCTTTATCTCTTTCATTTCCCTATCGAAATCTCCGGTGGGAATAAAGCTTCGGGTACACTGGATGCATTTTTTCTCATAGTCGACTCCATAGAGCAGTATGGGAATCTTTGCTTTCAAGGCAATGTAATAGAAGCCTTTCTTCCAGTCGGCATTTGGCGACCGGGTTCCTTCCGGGGTGATGCACAGTCGGAAGGCATCGCTCTTAATGGCCTCGTTGGCAAGATTGTCGGTCATGCTCGTGTGTTTGTCCCGCCATACGGGGATGCCTCCCATGGATCTGAACAGGGGTCCTAATGGCCAGAAAAACCATTCCCGCTTCATCAGGAAGTTGATTCTGACACCTTCAGAGCGGGTATATAGCTGTCCGATGAGGAAGTCCCAGTTACTGGTGTGGGGAGCAAGACTGATGATGAATTTATCGGGAAGGGGTACTGTAACCTCCTTGCGCCATCCCATTTTAGTGTATAGTATCCAGCTACAGAGCTTTTTCAGCATATCAAAACTATTGCATTGCATTGATTTGATCAATCACTTCGCTGACATCCTTGTTGAAGTTCTTGATGAGATCCTGAAAGTAAAGTTTCTTTTTCATCCCCGGTTCAGGATGGGAGATGCGGCAGATGTAATTGGTGTGGATGTTGAGAATAGAGGCCAGCAAGGCTTTCACATTCTCCTGATTGGGCTCTCCGGAATAGAGGGAAGCTGCTACGCATTCCGCAAACAAATCACTGCAGATGTAGTTGATAGTCCGTTTTAAATCTCTTTTATTACTCATGATATATTAAATAGGAATTTTTTTCAAAGTTAGGAAAAAATCGGGAAAAACAATGCTTACATTGAAAAAAATATTCGAAAACTTTGTTTTCTCTTACAATTCTTTCCCCGTATCACGGAAAATGAGTATCTTTGCGACAGTTTTATAAGGTTTAGTAGTAGAAGGTAAGTGATATATAAT
>CAUULA010000087.1:0-11314 GCA_963545855.1 uncultured Prevotella sp. | reverse complement strand
ATGTTATATGCTGCAAATTTAAGGAAAAATCGCCTGATATGCAAGAAAAAGGAAAGGAATTACATGTTTTTTTAGGGAAACTTTGCATATTCCAAATAAAAAGCTTACCTTTGCACCGCCTTTCGCAACTCGGTGTGATGGCGAATTAACAGTTCATTTTAATTTAGAGTAACACATTATGAAAGAGATTAATGTAGCAGGTCAGAAGCGTACGGACCTTGGAAAGAAAGCTTCAAAGATGCTCCGCAAGGAGGGAATGGTTCCATGCAACCTCTATGGCCATGCAACCGAAAACGGCAAGCCGGTGGCACTGGCCTTTGCCTGCAAGATGAGCGAGCTCCGCAAATTGGTCTACACTCCTCACATCTATGTTATCAACCTGCAGATTGACGGCCAGGACCACACCGCCATTCTGAAAGAGCTTCAGTTCCACCCGGTAACCGACGCGCTGCTTCATGTCGACTTCTTCGAGGTCAACGACAAGAAGCCTATCACCATCGGCATCCCCGTCAAGCTCAATGGCTTGGCACAAGGTGTACGCGACGGAGGACGCATGAACCTCTCTATACGCAAGATCAATGTTACGGCTCCCTACCAGAATATTCCAGAGCATCTCGACATCGATGTTACCGCGCTCCAGCTCGGCAAGAGCATCAAGGTGGGCGAGTTGAGCTTTGAGGGTCTTGAGATAGCTACTCCGAAGGATGTCGTAGTATGCTCCATCAAGATGACGCGTGCTGCCATAAGCGCGGCTGCCGCAGCCGAGGAGACTGAGAGTGAGCCCGAGGCCTAACGAATCAGAATGGACAAGTATTTGATATGTGGGCTGGGAAACCCCGGTGACGAATACCGAGGCACCCGCCACAACACAGGATTCATGGTATTGGACGCTTTTGCTAAGGCGTCCAATATTGTTTTTGAGGACAGGCGTTACGGTTTTGTGGCCCAGACCTCCCTCAAAGGGCGCAAGATATTCCTGCTGAAGCCCACCACCTTCATGAACCTCAGCGGAAACGCCGTGCGCTACTGGCTCGGCAAAGAGAACATTGACCAGAAGCGACTGCTCGTCGTGTCGGATGATGTAGCCCTGCCACTCGGAGCATTCCGGCTGAAAGGCGGAGGCAGCGACGGAGGCCACAACGGGCTGGGCCACATCCAGCAGCTCATCGGACAAGACTATGCCCGGCTGCGCATGGGCGTGGGCAACGACTTTCCCCGCGGCGCCCAAGTAGACTGGGTGCTCGGCCGATACAGCGAAGAAGAACTGAAAACCCTGCAGCCCAGCATCGACACGGCAGTGGATATCATAAAGAGCTTCGTGCTCGCCGGTATCGACTTCACTATGAACCAGTATAACAAACTCGGCAAGAAATGACGAAAGAGACAGAGACACCCATCCTGAAGATACAGCGAGAGGCGCGCATAGACAAGTGGCTGTGGGCCGCACGCATCTACAAGACGCGCTCCGTGGCTGTAGACGGCATCAAGAACGGCCGCGTTACCATCGACGGAGTCAATGTGAAAGCATCGCGCGTCATCAAGATCGGCGACATCATCAGCGTCAAGAAGCCACCCATTACCTATTCGTTCAAGGTGCTCAACTGCATCGAACAGCGCATGGGAGCCAGGCTCATCCCGCAGGTCTACGAGAATGTTACCGACCCCAAGCAGTATGAACTGCTCGAGATGAGCCGCATCAGCGGATTCGTAGACCGAGCCCGGGGCATGGGCCGACCCACGAAGAAAGACCGCCGTGCCATGGACGCCTTCGTGGAACCGGCCCTCTATGGCTTCGACAAGGACGACGACTGGCAGGAAGAAGAGGAGGATGGGCATGCAGACCTGTAACCTGGCCATCTTCGTTTCCGGAAACGGAAGCAACTGCGAGAACATCATCCGCTATTTCCAAGGACGCGACGACATTAAGGTGAGACTGGTGGTGAGCAGCAGTTCAGAGGCCTGTGCGCTGACACGAGCCGCCCGATACGGCGTGGAAACCCTCGTCGCCGACAGGCAAATGCTGGACGACCCCGCATTCCCCCTGCAGCTGCAGTCGACCTACGGAATAAACTTTATCGTCCTCGCAGGATTCCTCCAGCGCATACCCGCCGGCATGGTAACAGCTTTCAGACACCGCATGGTGAATCTCCATCCCGCATTGCTGCCCAAATACGGAGGCAAGGGAATGTACGGCCACCATGTGCACGAAGCCGTGAAAACCAACCGCGAGGCGGAGACAGGCATGACCGTACACTGGGTAAGCAACGAGATAGACGGCGGCGAGATCATCGTTCAGCACCGCACACCCCTATCACCCGACGACACTGCCGACGACATCGCCCGCAAGGAACATGAGCTGGAAATGAAGTTCTTCCCACAAGACATAGAAAAGATTATCCGAGGAATTGACGAATTTATAACCTACTGATAATCAAACGAATAAAGGAACACCACAAATAGCATTCCTTTTAACGGCCTTTTACTCTCCTTTTAACGGCTAAAAGCCCTCCTCCTAACGGCTAAAAGGCGACCTTTTAACGGCCTTTTACTTTTCAGGTAGCCGACACCCGTTTTTCCGGCAGCCGCCAACAGTCTCACGCATGGTTCTGACTGGGCCTGTTGTTTCCGACTCACCTGCGTGTGGAACATTTAATATTTTCCGATATTTATTCCTTCAGACAACCGTGTCAATACACCTATCCCATCGCGGCAAAAAGCTGCACACTGGAATGGCAGTGTGCGCAATTATGGCAGGAGAAGTCATAAAAACTCTTAATTTACGGGGAGCACCAATAAGAAAAAGAGCAACTTTTCCTTATATTTGCAGGAGGTTAGACTCGTTAAATGTTATGATTATGGAGCAGAGAGTTCTTATTTCAAGAAATCTGAAACAGGATATTGCCCTCGCGATATCCGAGTGTGAACACGATAAGGTCTTCGTCCTGACCGACGAGAACACCTTTCGGCAGTGCTGGCCGGTCGTCAGCGGCTTCTTCACACTGCGCAATGCCTCTGTCATCACCGTCCCTGCCACCGATGCCAACAAGAATCTCGACTCGCTGTCGCATGTGTGGCAGGAGCTGAGCGACGGCAAAGCCACCCGCCACTCACTACTTATCAACCTTGGAGGAGGCATGGTTACGGATCTCGGAGGATTCGCGGCATCGACTTTCAAGCGCGGCATCGACTTCATCAACATCCCGACAACCTTGCTCGCCATGGTCGACGCTTCGGTAGGAGGCAAAACGGGCATCAACTTCAACGGGCTGAAAAATGAGATCGGAATATTCAATGAGGCTCGGTTCGTGATTCTCAACACCGACTTTCTCAAGACCTTGGACTCCCGGAATCTTCGCTCTGGTTTTGCCGAGATGCTCAAACACGGCCTCATCGCTAACGAGAAAATGTGGGCAAGACTTCTGAATTTCGACCTCGACGCTCCCGATCTCGAGCAGCTTCGGGAACTCTTGGAAGCCTCCATACTGGTGAAAGAGACCATTGTAAGAAAAGATCCGAAAGAGAAAGACATCCGCAAGGCCTTGAACCTGGGACATACTTTCGGGCACGCCTTCGAGTCGTGGAGCTTCACGAACGGTCATACCCCCATCGAACACGGGTATGCCGTTGCCTTCGGACTGATTCCGGAACTTTACCTGAGCTGTGCCAAAACGGGATTCCCTACCGAGAAACTACGACAGACGGTAAGCTATATCCGCGAGAACTATGGCTTATTGGGCATCACCTGCAACGATTATGACGACCTCATCGAGCTGATGCGCCACGACAAAAAGAACTCCGGAGACCACATCAATCTGACTCTCCTCGGAGGAATCGGCGACATCCGCATCAACCAGACTGTCTCCGAAGAGGAGATCAAGGAAGCCTTAGACTTTTTCCGCGAGGGATAGAGCCTCCGCACGGGCTGGCTTCCCTGCCGCCGTAAGCGGAATGCGGTCGACATGGATATACCTGCGGGGACGCCAATACTTGGGCAGCACCCTGGCGCAAGTCTCCGAAACCTCGGCAAGGTCGGTGGCCTCTGTCAGGATGATTACGGCCTCGCCGAACTTCTCATCCCGCCGCCTGGTAATCAAAAAGGGATTCCGCAAAAAGGGCCTAAGGGCCTCTTCCACCTCTTCCATCTGTATCTTGACGCCTCCGGAGTTGATGACATTGTCTTTCCGGCCTAAGATTCGAAACCTTACCTGTCCTCCTGTGGATGAAAGCTCTGCCCTGTCGTTCGTTACGAGACGACCTTCGTGCACCAGCGGGGCATCCACCACCAGGCATTCCTCTTCGTTCAGGCTCACCTTGACAGACTCAAAAGGAGTATACCACCGGGTGCCCGCCGCCCCGTTCAGCCGCCTCAAGGCTATATGCGAGAGGGTTTCCGTCATGCCATAAGTGCTCCACACCGCATGAGGAAAGTTTCTCAGGGCTCGCGCGAGCTTATCGTCTATGGCCCCTCCCCCGATAATCAGATGCCTTATCTGCATCAGCCGTTCCCGCTCTTCAGCCACCTGCAGGGAATTATAGACCTGCATCGGCACCATGGCGGCAAAGGTAATCGGCTCCGCGCAGGGCAAGCCGCGCAGGGGATGACCGCATGGCGGTACGCTGACAAGGCGCAGCTTGCGCTCCACCGACCTCACCACCATCATCTTACCGCCGATATAATCCAGCGACATACAGAGCAATGCCGTGTCGCCCGGCCGCAAGCCAAGAAAGTCGCAAGTGATACGGGCAGAGTCCAACATGCGCTGTTTTTCCACCCACAAAGGCTTCGGCCGCCCTGTAGAGCCGCTGGTATGTACCAAAACCTTATCCGCACCATCGTTCCATTCTTGCAAAAACTCCTCCAGCGTCATTCCCATCCCCTTCAGATTTGTAGATACCACAGCCTATCGCCCTTGACTTCAAGCGGCATCGAGATATTGTCCGTGAAGAGCTGTCCTGTCCCCAGGCCCTGCGGAAAACTGATGGCCGGACCATAGGTCCTGGCCGCAAAATGAGCGATGGCATTCAATCCGACATTGCTTTCCAGCGCGGATGTTATCCAGGAGCCGATGCCCCGTTCCCGAGCCATCCGTATCCACTCTCCGCAACCATACATTCCACCGTGAAGAGTAGGCTTCAGGACGATATACGCAGGTCGTATCGTGTCGAGCAGTCCGGCCTTCCCGTCAGGATCGTTCACCCCGATCAGCTCCTCGTCGAGCGCAATGGGCAGCGGCGAGCGTTCGCAGAGATCGGCCGTTGCTTTCCATTGATGCTGCCGGATGGGCTGTTCGATGGAATGAATGTCATAGCGTGCCAACGCCTCGAGCCTTGCCATGGCGTTCTGCGGAGTAAACCCTCCATTGGCATCTACACGAAGTTCTATCTGCTCTTTGGTAAATTCCTCACGGATGTGCTTCACCAAATCGAGTTCCCGCTCGAAGTCGATGGCTCCGATCTTCAGTTTTACGCAGTGGAATCCCTGCCGCAGTTTTTCTTCCAGACGAGTGTACATCTCCTCGAAGCTCCCCATCCACACAAGTCCGTTCATGGGTATTCCCTCCTCGCCACGGGCAAAAGGAGTGTCGAACAATGCCGTGCTTCCCTCGGCTTCCAGCTGTGCCATGGCCGTCTCCAGACCGAAAAGCATCGAGGGATAAGGCCTCAGCTGCTCATAAGGAATCCGCCCCGTCTGCTCCACCTCGTCGCAAAATCTGCGGAGCACGGCCTCGTATTCTGCCGAGGACGACATGCTGTCGCACGACAGGTCGGGCAGCGGCGCGCACTCCCCCACGCCTTCCGCCCCGCCTTTCCGGATGGTTACGAAATAGCAATGACGCGTGTTATAGACACCGCGGGAAGTTCCTGCCGGCTGTCGGAAGTGCAACACCCTGTCGGAAATGTCGACTTTCAGCATATCAAGGAAACTTAGGATATTTGTCGAAGTCGGGCTTCCGCTTTTCCAGAAACGCCTTTCCCCCTTCCTGAGCCTCGTCCATCGTGTAATAGAGCATGGTCGCGTCGCCTGCCAACTCCTGTATACCGGCCTGCCCGTCGAGCTCCGCGTTCAACCCGGCCTTGATCATCCGCAGGGCCAAAGGCGACCTTTCCATCATGATTTCAGCCCATTCCACGCAGGCATCCTCGAGTTGCCCGAGCGGCACCACCTTGTTCACCATACCCATATCAGCGGCTTCCTGCGCCGTATATTGCTTGCAAAGGAACCATATCTCACGCGCCTTCTTCTGTCCGACCATCCTTGCGAGATAAGAAGAACCGAAGCCCGCGTCGAACGAACCCACCTTCGGACCCGTCTGACCGAACCTGGCGTTCTCGGAGGCAATGGTCAGGTCGCACATCACATGCAGCACATGGCCGCCCCCGATGGCATAACCGTTGACCATGGCGATGACCGGCTTGGGCAGCCGGCGAATCTGCATCTGCACATCGAGCACGCTCAGGCGGGGCACGCCGTCGGTGCCCACATAGCCTCCACGCCCTTTCACATGCATGTCGCCACCGGAGCAGAAGGCCTTGTCGCCCGCTCCCGTGAGGATGACCACCCGCACATCCTGCGCCTCCCGGCAGTAACTGAAGGCCTGCGACATCTCCCATGTGGTGAGCGGAGTGAACGCATTGCGGTAACGCTCACGGTTGATGGTGATCTTGGCAATGTGGTTATACTCCTCGAAAAGGATTTCCCTGAAGTCGAAACCCTCTATTCTCTTCCATTCTCTTTTCATATCTTTCCTTTCAATAGTTCATAATATTTCCGATAGAGTGCCGCATCCTGCTCCGCGGAGGTAAACACTTCCAACAATACCGGACGGTCTTCATCCGCATAAACCAGCGTCTTGAGCCGGCTTTCAAGTGCCGCGGCGTTGTCGGCGGAGTAATAGACAATGTTGTTTTCCATACAGATTCCCTCGGCCGTAATCTGATGCCGGCCCGCCACAAGGTCGTCGCGGGCCCCCGATGCCGACAGCCCGTCCAACTGATAGAAGAGGCTCCCGCCCCCGTTGTTGAGCAACAGGATGCGCAGGTTACCCCACAGGTTGCGGTTCCAGAGGGCGTTCTGGTCATAGAAGAAGCTCAGGTCTCCAATCACGCAATACACCCTATTGTCTTTCAGGAGGGAATATCCGGCCGCCGTGGAGAGCGACCCCTCGATGCCGTTCACGCCCCGGTTGCAATGGATATAGTGCGAGGAATAGAGACAGCCAAGCCTTACGGCGGTACTGTTGGCATAGTGAGTCGCCGACCAAGAGTCGTCGTGGGCGGTCATCTCTTCCAGCCGCTTTACGGCCAGCATCTGCGAATAGGGGGGCTCGAACTGCCTCTGGTGCGCCCTCGCCTTCGTCCGCACGGCCTCCCAGAGATTGCGGAAAAGGTGCGAGCGACGCTCGTGGAACTGCCGCAACACCTCTTCCGGGCATGCCTGGATGATGCCCGTGAGGTTCATCAGCACATCATGGGGCCTGCCCTCGGGGTTTATCTCCCAACATTCTGCATGCCGCGCCCTGCGGAGAAACTTGCGAACGCGCTTGCTCACAAGGGTGTCTCCGCAATAGAGAATGCAGTCGGGCAGGTAGCGGTCGTCGTCCTCCACCAAGGCGACAGCCTCGTCCAGATAGCGTGCCGTCCACTCATCGCTGCTCAAAGGCTCCTGCAAGACCACATAGCCAGCCGTGCTGAGTGATTCACAAAGATTAATGCCAATAAAATAACGCTTCGTCTGCCCGATGACAATCATCGGCCTTTCAGCCTCTTCGAAGCGATAGATAACCGACATGTCGCAAATCGTGTTCTGCGGCGTATGCAGCGAGATAATGCGCTCCTCGGGCAGTTTCTCCACACCATAGCCGAAGAGCGGTTCCGACAGGGGCACATTGATGTGCACGGGACCGCCGCCATACTGACGGCTTGCAAGGAGCGCCTCGTTCACCAATCGGTTGCAATACCACCGTTCCTCGTCGTCGTGAGGCTCGGGCAGACTGACCGCCTTGCGCACAAACGGCCCCAAGGCGTCGGGCTGCGGGAGCGTCTGGCCGTCCAGCTGGCCGATCCATTGCACGGGCCGATCTGCGCTCACCACCACCAGAGGACGATGCTGGTAATAAGCCTCGGCCACGGCCGGCAGCACATTGAGCAAGGCCGTTCCGGAGGTTACGCATATCACCACAGGCCCTTTTGCCGCCTGACACATGCCCAGGGCATAGAAGGCGGCCGAACGCTCGTCAGTAACCGGATAGCAGCTGATGGCAGGACACTCGTTCAGATTGTGCACGATGGCAGAATTGCGGCTGCCCGGGCACACCACGGCGTGCCTTACCCCGTGGCCGGCGAGCAGCGCAGTCAAGATGTTTACACTTTCCTTATCTGAGTACATGGCGTCAAGTTATGGGGTTATCAGTTTCTTCATTGCCTGGAGCTTGCCCTCCGTCTCTTTCCATTCCTGCTCCTCCTCGCTTTCACGCAACAGACCGCCGCCCGCATAGAGGCGGTATTCCGTGTGGAGTATCCGCATGCAGCGGAGCGACACGAAGAGGTGAGTCGCCCCCCCGGACATCAGCGGCCCGCAGAATCCACTATAGTATCCGCGTCCGGCATGCTCGTTTTCGAGGATGAAGCGGCGGGCTTCCTCTTTCGGGATGCCGCACACGGCGGGGGTGGGATGCAAGGCGTTGAGCAGGTCGCCGACACGCTCCTCGTCGCGCAAACGGAAGCGGAAGTCGGTGCGGAGATGATAGAGCCGGGCCGCCCGCACGGTGTAAGGTTCCGACATCTGCACGCCGTCGGCGTAGTCCTGCAGGGTATCGGCTATATAGGAAGCCACATATTGCTGCTCCTCCCGGTTTTTCTCCGACCATTCCACGCGCTCCGCATTCTCGCCTTCACGGTCAACGGGCTGTGTGCCGGCCAATGCCATCGTGCTCCACACGCCACCCTCGCCGTTCAGCAGCACCTCGGGAGTGGCCATCAGCCATGTCCCGCTCTGCGGCATCTCTATCAAGGCGACAAACACACGGGGATAAAGCCTGCAGGCCGTGAGGAACAACTGCTCGGCCGACCGTGGCCGGCTTCTCGGCATACGCACGCATCGGGCAAGCACGATTTTACGGAACGCGCCCGACTGCAGCTGTGCGAAGAAACGCCGGAAGTCGGCCTGATAGGCGGCGCGGTCGGCCGGGGCCTCCTCTTGAGACAAGGGATGGTCCGAGAAGACGCCGGCATCCCCCACCTTCCTGACGGCCACCTCGTCGGGTTGCATCAGCAACAGGGGACATTCCGGCGAAGGCGCGAAGGGCGCGAAGACGAATCCCTGCCTCCCGTTCAGCGCCGTCAGTGATGCCAATACTTCAGGAGAGCCCTTACGCTGGACAATCAGCGTGTAGTGATCCTCATACGGAAGCCTGTATCTAACCCGTGCCGTCATTCCCTTGGGGCGTCCATTACATAGTTCGTAACCTGCACGGTGGAGATGAGGTCGTCGCTGGAATTCCTGATATCGATATGCCATTCATGCAGGGTTCTGCCCTTGTACTGCAGACGGGCATAGGCCGTTACGGTGTCTCCCTCGAAGGCCGACCTCACATGCGACCCGCTCACATTGATGCCCACGCATATCTTGCCCGGACAGAGAGCCATGGAGCCTACGCCCGCAAGGTTTTCGGCCAATGCCAGCGAGGCTCCTCCGGCAAGGAAGCCGAAAGGCTGCTTGTTGCGCTCGTCTACCTGCATGCGGGCCATACAGGTATCGTCCTCGGGCGTAGAGATAAACTCCATGCCCAGAAGGTTCGACAGTCCGTCGAACCGGGTGAGCGTGTCTTTAAGGTGTTCTATATTCATAGTCTCAAACTTTAATAGTGTCTTTTTCCATAAGTAGCCTACAGCAGGAAGAACAAGCTCACGCCTACGACCGACACGGCGGCGCCGACAATGCTCTGCAGGGTGATCTTCTGCTTGAAAAGCCAGTATGACGGGAGCAGGATGAGAATGGGCGAAATCGCCATGAGGGTGGACGCGATGCCCGCCTCCACATACTGCACGGCCATGAGCGAGCAGGCCACGCCGATGACGGGACCCGAGAATACGGCCACCACCATGGCCAACAAGCCCGCACGGTCGTGCAGGCTCTTCCTGAAGTCGGGCATTCCGTGCCGCACGCCGAGCCAGGCCAAGAAGCACGCCAGGCCGGCCATGCAACGGATAGAATTGGCCGAGAACGAGATGTAATCAGTATTGCCGCCGAAGCCAGAGACCGTCAGGTCGGTCGTATAAGCGTCCAGACCGATCTTCGAAAGCACCAGCCCAAGCCCCTGGCCGAGTCCTGCTCCGATGCCGAAGAGCACTCCCCTGAGCGGCAGTTGGAGCGAGAGGAGATGGTTTTTGCCGCCCCGGCCGAACACACTGATGGCGATGCCCGAGAGCGTAACCAGCATGGCGATGAGAGCCGAGCCTGTCAGCGTCTGCCCGATGAGAGCCCAAGCCGAGAAAGCGGCGAACATCGGGGCCAGCGTCATGAACAGCTGGCCATAGCGGGAGCCGATGGTGAGATAGGCGTTGAACAGGCACCAGTCGCCGAAGAAATAACCCACCACGCCCGAAACCAATAGCCACACCCACGATTCCGCACTCGCATGCACGGGCAGAAAGTCGCCCATCAGCCATGCGCTGATACAGCACGAGAAGAGGAGAGCGAGCCCCATGCGCCACACATTGAGTACCACGACGCCCATGTGCTTGCTTCCTATCTCGCAGGACAATGCCGCAACGGTCCACGAGAAGGCCACGAAGAGCGAAATGAATTCTCCTAAGTATTGCATAACCTATAACTTACAAGATGCAAAGATACTGATTTCTTGCGGATTTCAGGCAGCCACCGGAAAAATTTACAGCATTTTTTTCCATCGCCTGCAGGAACCGCTTGAAAGAACACAAGTTCCTCATGGGAAAGCTCGGAAATCCGACTTTCAGAACACTCAAAAATCAAAATTCAGGCCCTTTTCGGCAACAGACAGTCCTTCGGACGCAAAACGGGGCTGAATTTCGAAGTTTGACAAATCATTGATAATCAACAGATTAAGACAAAAAGACCGAAAGGCAGAGACAAAAAACGGTCTGAAAAGACCGCTTTTTGCCCTTTTTCAGTCTGCAAAAGGCCGTTAGAAGGAGGGCTTTTAGCCGTTGGAAGCATGGCAAGAGGCCGTCAGAAGGAATGTCAGAAGCGGCCTTTTACCTCCACGCCTGCCATTTTCGCCATTTCCGGAGACCGCAACCGGTCTGAAAGCATGCTTTTCCCCCGCAAAAAACAGTG
>CAUULA010000086.1:0-11443 GCA_963545855.1 uncultured Prevotella sp. | reverse complement strand
CCTTTGTACAATAATTTAGAGTGTTTTGAAATTTATTAAATCATATATATGCTTTTTGCTGGTGCTCCTTCTTGTTGCATGTAGTGCCTCGAAATTTATCCCGGATGAGCAATATCTTCTGGAGAAAGTAGAGATAAAATCCGATAAAAAAGGTTTTGATGCTGCATTGTTAGAGCCCTATATCCGTCAAAAGGCAAATTCTAAATGGTTTTCGCTTTTCAAGATTCCTTTGGGAACATACGCTCTTTCTGGTACGGACACCACGAAATGGATAAACCGGACGCTTCAGAAAATCGGAGAGGAACCTGTTATCTTTGACACACTCCAGTCGGCATTGACCTTGAATGACTTGCATACAGCCCTGCAGAATATGGGTTATATACACTCGTCAGTGAATTTGGAAAAAAAGATAAGGGGAAAGAAACTTACCGCGATTTACACGCTTCACCCGGGAGAGCCGTATTATATCCATTCTATGAAATATGATATTCAGGATAAGAACATAGAGAGGATATTACAAATAGACAATCGATTGGAATCAGGCCTTAAGCCTGGCTCTCAATTTACGGTTGATAAATTGGATGCCGAGCGAAGCCGTATCACGGGGATTCTGATGGATAATGGCTATTATAAATTCCATAAGGACTATATCCACTATAGTGCGGACAGTGCCCAAAACAGCAATGATATTAATCTTACTCTGCATTTGGCTCAGTATCGTGTAAATGAGACTTCCCCATTAAGGGATCATCCCCAGTACCGGATTCGGAGAATTCGCTACCGGGGCAACGACAGTACAGGGCTACATCTGCGCAATTCTGTATTGGAATACAATACGGCATTCAGAGAGGGGGGGGCTTTTCGCTCGTCAGATTTGCAACGCACCTATAATAACTTTGGCAGGTTAGGAGCCGTCCGCTATACAAATATCAATTTTGCCGAGGTTCCTGATAGCAACATGCTGGACTGTGATATACAGTTGAGCATGAATAAGCCGTCGACGATTTCTTTCCAACCCGAGGGCACTAATACGGCAGGAGACTTAGGAGCGGCTGCATCTCTTACTTATACCAACCGAAATATTTTCCACGGATCAGAATTGCTTTCTATTGAGTTGCGGGGAGCTTTTGAAGCCATCACGGGGCTGGAAGGCTATGCCGATCAGGATTATCAGGAATATGGTATAGAGACCAAATTGTCTTTTCCTCGTTTTGTCGCCCCTTTTTTGAGTAAGAGCTTCCGTCGGCGTAGTCAAGCAGTATCGGAGCTTTCCTTAAGTTGGAATCTTCAGAACCGGCCGGAATTCCATCGCCGGGTCTTTTCTGCTGCATGGCGTTATAGATGGTCTAATTCTCGCCGGCATACTACCTATCGCTTTGATTTCTTAGACCTTAATTATGTCTACATGCCATGGATAAGCGAGACATTCAAGCATGACTATCTGGATAGTGTAAGCAATCGAAATGCCATTTTGCGTTATAACTATGAAGATTTGTTTATCATGAAAGTCGGCTTTGGCTTTACCTATACTGATAGCAAGAATGCATTTCGTGCAAATGTAGAGACAGCGGGTAATCTGCTGGGGAGCTTGGCGCATACGGTAGGATTTAAGAAAAAGGAAAACGGGCAATATACATTATTTAATATAGCCTATGCACAGTATGTGAAATTTGATCTCGATTACACTCGCTTATTACAGTTTGATTCCCGGAATTCTTTAGCCATGCATGCGGGATTTGGTATTGCCTATCCTTATGGTAATAGTGAAATCCTACCGTTTGAGAAGCGATATTTCTCAGGAGGCGCAAACTCTGTCAGAGGATGGGGAGTCCGAGAGTTGGGACCTGGCACATTTCGGGGGACTGACGGCAGGATAGACTTCATTAATCAAACTGGTGATATGAAGTTAGACCTGAACTTGGAGTTTCGCACTTTATTATTTTGGAAGTTCAACGGTGCTGTTTTTGTTGACGCGGGAAATATCTGGACGCTTCGTAATTACGAAGAGCAACCTGGCGGGCAGTTCAAGCTGGATGAGTTTTACAAGCAGATTGCCGTTGCTTACGGTTTAGGTATAAGGTTAAACTTCGGCTATTTCATATTGCGGTTTGACGCAGGCATGAAGGCTGTCAATCCTGCTTACGAGACCCCACGGGAGCACTATGCGATATTCCATCCGAAGTTCAGTCGTGATTTTTCTTTTCATTTTGCGGTAGGCCTTCCATTTTAATCTTCCATTTGTCATTTTCCTTGATAGCTTGAAGCTTAAAGGCTGCATTGTCGATGAAATGGCCGACTTGCCCGATGGTGTCAAGCTGCAGGAAGTTCTTTACCAGAATGCGTATATGTGCGCATGAGCCGTTCCCTTCAAATGTGATATTATCTAATTTATGGGTGGCACCTTCTGTTTGTGCATAGAGAGTATCAATATCAACTTGATGCATTTGGGAGGCTGCATAGTAAAGCCATTTCTGGGAATCTCTCGTTACGAAAGGCATGGTCTCTCTGTATTGACAGTTGAAGTAGTGCACGGCAAAAGAGTCTACGACGGCTTCGAGTTTACTTTCATTTTGATTGTTTCCGCAGGCAGAAAAGAGTGCCAGACAAACAGCTATTATAGAAAGATTAATTTTCATCTCCAAACATTAAATTAGAACAAAGGTAAGGAAATAATTTTGTAATTCCGCCTTTTTATATTACTTTTGTTCTAAAATTCAGAGCAGCATGCTGAGATTCATTTCTTTTGGAAGTGGTAGCAGCGGCAACTGTTATTATCTGTATACCGGTAATGACGGTTTGTTGATAGATGTGGGAGTTGGGGTGAGAATCCTTAAGAAGAGTTTCCATAACTATGGAGTACCACCACAAAATGTGCACCATATACTTATTACACACGATCATGCTGATCATGTGAAATCTGTCGGAAGTTTTAGCCGAGACTTCAAGTTACCTGTTTATGCAACCTCGAAAGTGCATAAAGGCATAGAACAGAACTGTTGTGTAAGATGCAAGATATTGCCAGAGCACAAGAAGATAATAGAGACCAATGTCCCATTTGTTCTTGGTGATTTCAAGATAATGCCTTTTCATGTTCCTCATGACAGCTTGGATTGTGTGGGATACCAAGTCGAGTCAGAAGGAGTCGTATTTGTTTTAATGACAGATGTTGGGCATGTTACTGACGAGATGAAGGATGTTATCGGTTTGGCAAACTATTTGGTCCTTGAAGCTAACCACGATGATGAAATGCTGAAGAACGGCCCGTATCCGGAGCATCTTAAAAGTCGGATCAAAAGTAAGATCGGCCATCTGAGCAACAGGGAGTGTGGGGTGGCGTTGGCAGAGAATGCAACACCTAATCTGAAGCATGTCTGGCTTTGTCATTTAAGCGAAGAGAACAATCATCCGGAATTGGCGCGAAAGACCATTGAGCAGGTTCTTCGCGGTTATGGTATTATTGCGGGGACCGATTTTAAACTTGATGTCTTAAAGCGCAAAGTTCCGTCAGAGATTCAGGAATTGATGTAGTACCCCACTTTATATAGTTTAAGAAGCAACAGGGAACCTTTCCCTTCACATAATCTTTTTCTCCATTTGTTATGGGATTTCTTATACAGGAAGTTGATAGCTTCCTTCAGGTGGAATTTCGTAAGTTTTTCCGTGAACAGAATGATACGGGAATAGTCATGCAGCTCTTTCCTGTGTGCTTTTAGTGTACGGATACTCTCTTCGGTTTTGGCGATGAAATGGCAGTTGTTTTCAAACTTGGAGAACCCCACGGGATTGTTGATGTGTGTAATCCTTATCCCTGCATCCTTGAGCTGTTTGCCATATGCAACATCTTCATAGCCATATCCTCTATAATTGGTATCTAACGGATACTCAAGCATGAGCGACCTGAGAATCATGAAGTTGGATGTATGGAAGTCGAGATAGGGATGTTCCCTGCGTTTTTTGCAGGTATGCATTCTTTCGGAAGTCTTCTCATAGTGAAAGCGGAGATTATGGCGTTCTTTCCCGACAACCTTATAACCGCCGTAAACCACGAGATAGTGGTTTACGGTCATGAGATATTGCTCAAGGAAGTGAGGATTAATTATGAGCATATCGCTATCAACGAAAAGCAGCCATTCATTTTGGGCCTCTTGTGCCAAGAAGTTGCGAATGGCAGCCCTTCCAACATTTTCTTTTCTTATTATATATCTACAATTGGGCAGATTACTAATCATTCCATTATTGGCGATAACAGAGCCCTCTGTGGAGCCGTCGTCTGCCACGATGATCTCATAGTCTAAATCTTGTATAGAGGCGGCTTGTTCCACAAGGCTCTTTGCGAGGTCTCTACAATTGTCGTTACGGGTCGGGATGAGTATAGAGAGCGATTTTTTCATCTTTTCCTTATAGTTTTGGCTTCAGGTATTTCCCGGTCAGACTTTGTTTGCATTTTGTCAAAGTCTCCGGAGTTCCTGCGCATACCAGGTCTCCACCTTTATCGCCGCCTTCGGGACCCAGGTCGATTATCCAGTCCGCGCATTTTATGATGTCCATATTATGCTCAATAATCAGGATGCTGTGTCCTCTCTCGATGAGTGCGTTAAAGGCGTGTAGCAGCCGTTTGATATCGTGGAAGTGCAGCCCCGTCGTAGGTTCGTCGAAGATAAACAGAGACGGCTCGGCTTGCTCCTGTCCGATGAAGTATGCCAACTTTACCCGCTGGTTCTCTCCCCCGGAAAGAGTAGAGGAGCTCTGTCCCAGCTTGATGTATCCCAATCCAACCTCTTCGAGAGGCTTCAACCGGCTGACAATGAGCTTTTGCTTATATTTACCGAAGAATTCAATGGCCTCGGAAACAGTCATGTTCAACACATCGTTGATGTTTTTCTCGTGGAAATGCACATCGAGGATGTCTTTCTTGAACCGTTGCCCATGACAGGCTTCGCATTCCAAGACAAGGTCGGCCATAAATTGCATTTCAACCGTGATAACGCCGGCTCCGTTGCATTCCTCGCACCGACCGCCTTCTGCATTGAAAGAGAAGTATTGCGGGCTGAAGCCTAATTGCTTTGCAAGGGGTTGCTCGGCATATAGCTGGCGGATGGCGTCATAGGCTTTTACATAGGTGGCCGGATTGGAACGGGTCGACTTGCCGATAGGATTCTGGTCTACAAACTCCACATGTTTCACCTCCTCCCAGTCTCCTTCCAATCCAATATATTCTCCAGGAGCATCGGCCACTTCGTCAAGGTGGCGTTTCAAGGCCGGGTATACGATGCCTTTGACCAAGGAACTCTTGCCTGATCCGGAAACTCCTGTTACGACAGTTAATACATTTAAGGGTATTTCCACATCAATGCCTTTGAGGTTGTTCATTCTCGCCCCTTTCACCTTGATGGCCATGTTCCATGGACGCCGCGATTTCGGAGTTTCAATAATTTCCTCTCCCGTGAGATATTTCACCGTATAAGAATTCGGGAAATCCTTGACCGTGGCCTTGGAAAGCTTATCGGTGTCCCCCTGGAAAACGATTTCCCCTCCCAGTCTGCCAGCGTCAGGCCCAACATCTATCAGGTAGTCGGCAGTGCGCATGATATCTTCGTCGTGCTCAACGACAATGACCGTGTTGCCGAGACTTTGCAGTTCCTTGAGCACATGGATGAGCCGGTTGGTGTCTCGGCTGTGCAGGCCGATGCTTGGTTCGTCGAGAATGTAGAGAGAGCCTACGAGCGAACTTCCCAACGATGTCGTCAGGTTGATGCGCTGACTTTCACCTCCTGAGAGGGTGTTAGACTGTCTGTTGAGCGTCAGGTATCCCAATCCGACCTCACAGAGAAAGAGGAGTCGGTTCTTGATTTCCGTGAGCAGTCGCTTGCTCACTTCTGTGTCATGCTCGTCTAATTGGAGATGGTCGAACCAGTCTTTAAGGTTTACGATAGGCGTTTGCACTAAGTCGGTGATGCTCCGGCCGTTAATCTTTACCCAGGTTGCCTCTTTTTTCAGTCGCGTACCATGGCAGTCCGGGCAAGTCGTCTTGCCCCTATAGCGGCTCATCATTACGCGATATTGAATCTTATACTGGTTTTCCTTCACCATCTGAAAGAAAGAATCCACGCATACTTTTTCCCGCAAGTCCAGGTGCTCCTCGGAGGGAAGACCATGCCAGAGCATATCTTTCTCCTTTTGGGAGAGTTCCATATAGGGTTTGAAGATGGGAAAACTGTCGGCCTGTGCTCTTCTGCAGAACTCCGTCTGCCATGCCCCCATCTTTTCCCCGTGCCAGCACTGTACACAGCCGTCATACACGCTGAGTGTAGAATTAGGTATCACGAGTTTCTCATCGATGCCGATTACGCTGCCAAAGCCTTCGCAGACAGGACAGGCACCTAAGGGCGAGTTGAACGAAAACATGTTGTCGTTGGGTTCCTCAAATTTCATTCCGTCGGCCTCAAACCGGTCGGAGAAGTCGAAAGTGAGGTTGGAAGGCAGGAAGATGAGCCGGCACATGCCGTCTCCTTCATACATGGCCGTCTCCGCGGAATCCACCAGCCGGGCAATCTCGTCTTTCTCGTCAGAGACGCTCAGGCGATCGATGACAAGGAAAAGGTCGCTCTCCTGGCGCTTCTCCTTAAGGAAATCGTCGATGCGTATCACTTCTCCGTTCACGAAGATGCGGGAATATCCCTGTTGGGAATCCATCTCCAGCTGCTTCGCCAAGGTTCTTCCCTCGATGATGCGAAGCGGCGCGAGCACCATGAATCTTGTCCCCTTTGAGAACTGCCGGGTGCATTGTATGATGTCCTCCGTGGAATGTTTCTTCACTTCTTGTCCGCTGACGGGCGAGTAGGTCTTGCCGATGCGTGCGAAGAGAAGGCGCAAATATTCGTAGATTTCTGTGGAAGTGCCCACCGTGGAGCGAGGATTCCTCGAAATGACCTTTTGCTCGATGGCAATGGCAGGAGGCAGTCCCTTGATGAAGTCGCACTCCGGCTTGCTCATTCGACCGAGAAACTGGCGGGCATAGCTTGACAGCGACTCCACATAGCGGCGTTGTCCTTCGGCATAGAGGGTGTCGAAAGCAAGTGAACTCTTTCCCGAGCCGCTTACCCCGGCAATGACGATGAACTTATTGCGGGGGATTTTCAGGCTGATATTCTTCAGGTTGTTAACCCTCGCGCCTTTGATTTCTATGTATTTATCTTCCATCTTGATTATTTTTGCTTGTTGCCGACAGGCTTCATGGAAGGCCTGCCGGGATTTGTCTTTGTGGGTGTTAACGGTGAGGGGAGCTGTGCCGCCACCGGAGTCTCACTCGGGACTTCTTCCTCCGTGGTCTCGGTGGGATCATAGGGCACCACCATGAAGTCATACCATTGGCGGGCTTTCCGTTCAGAGTGTTCCGACAGCTTTCCCGTAAGATACTGTTCTATCATGAGCTGGGCGATGGGAGCGGCAAGGTCGGCGCCGAACCCCGCATTCTCCACATACACGGATACGGCAATCTTCGGGTTGTTCATGGGGGCGTAGCCGATAAACACCGAGTGGTCTTCTCCCGGATTCTCTGCGGTTCCGGTCTTGCCGCAGATCTGCCAGTCCGGATGTCGGATGGCCGTTGCGGTTCCCGTTGTAACGGCCTTGCGCATGCCTTCCCTCACCAGTTCGAAAGCCTCCGGCGAGGCTGTCGACAGGCGGCGGGTCGTATAGGTGGTGTCCACATCCTTGTGGATATGCGGGATATAATAGTATCCTTTGTTCGCTATGATCGCGGCGAGATTGCAGAGTTGGAGTGGGGTGGCAAGCACTTCGCCTTGCCCCATTCCCACCCACATGATGGTGGCCTCGTTCCAACGCCCGTTGTAGAGCCTTTCCAGGATTTCGGAATTCGGCATCTCGCCGCCGGTTTCGCCCTCCATGTCTATGCCTAAAGGTCTTCCGAGGCCGAGGGCAGACATATATTCTTTCCATTTGTTGATGGCCTCGAGTTTGTTCTTGTATTTTACCCTGTCCTTTATCATATTCATAAAGGCTTTGCAGAACCAGGCGTTGCAGGAGTGGGCGATGGCTCCGATGAGGTCTTTGGGCGAACCGTGCTTATGGCATCCGATGTGTATGTTGTCCTTCCAGAATCCCTCGCTGCAGGTGAATTTCGAGTCTTTATTGACGATGGCCTCACTCACGAGTGCCAGTGTCTGCGCCACCTTGAAGGTGGAGCCGGGAGAGTAGGCCTGCCCGATGGCACGGTTGACGGTGTCTGACAGGAACGACTTGGACACAAGGCACTTCACCTCGCCCGTCGAGGGCTCAATGGCCACGATGCTTCCCTGTTTGCCTTCGAGCAGCCTTTCGGCCAAAGCCTGCATCTTGCCGTCAAGGGTCAGCCGTGCCGGCATATGCCCCGTCTGCCCGGCGGAGCATAGAGCGGCGAGCCATATCGGGATAAGGAGTGCAAGTCGTTTCCGTTTCATATATCCCGCAAAGTTACATATAATTTATGAGAAAATAAAATGTAGTGTTGAAATTTGAAGCTTGCGTTTTGGAGAGCTGTAGCCGGCAATGCGACAAAATCGGCGATTTTACCGCACGATTTCGGCGATTTCGTCGGTCAATCTCGCCGATTTTGTCAGCCAGTTTGCCGTTGCCGGTTTTGATATAGGTTAACGATTCCGCTTTCTGTCGTTTTATTTTGAACGCAGAAAGCCCGCGGCCGGGATTTTATTTGTAATTTTGCACTCGTTCGAATGGTTGATAATCAGGAATATGGCGAAGGCTCATGAGTTGGATATGCTTCACGGACCGTTACTGGGGAAGCTGATGGTTTTTGCGTTGCCTTTTGCGGCAAGCAGCGTGCTTCAGCAGTTGTTTAACACTGCCGATGTGGCCGTGGTGGGGCAGTTTGTGGGTTCCCTCTCGCTTGCGGCCGTGGGTGCGAACACCTTCCTGATCAATCTGATGATCAATTTCTTCGTCGGCATCTCCCTCGGAGCCAATGTGGTCATTGCCCATCACATAGGGCAGAATGACAAGGAGCGGATTCGTAATGCCGTGTCTACGAGCATGCTGCTCTCTTTCGTCAGCGGAATCGCCCTGCTCCTGGTAGGCGTCGGCGTCGCTCACCAAGTCCTTCGGTGGATGAATACGCCGGAAGAGGTGCTCCCCTTGGCTACGGTCTATCTGAGAATTTATTTCCTCGGGGCTCCTTTTATCATGGTCTATAATTTCGGGGCGGCCATCCTGCGTAGCCATGGTGATACCAAGCGTCCGCTGTATATACTCCTTGCGGCGGGCACCCTCAATGTGGCTCTCAACCTGATTCTCGTTATCGGCCTGAAATGGGGAGTGGCGGGGGTGGCCATCGCCACCGATATTGCCAATATCTTCAGTGCCTGTAGCGTCATATGGCTGTTGCTGAAAGAGCCGGAGCCGTTCCGTCTGGAGGTCAGGGCGCTTCGTCCGGCGCGACGCGAGCTTGCGCGCATTCTCCGCATAGGAGTGCCGGCGGGCATACAGACCACCGTCTTCTCCTTCAGCAACATCTTCGTGCAGACTGCCATCAACGGGTATGGACCGGCAGCTATTGCGGGTGCTTCCGTAGCCCAGAACTTCGATAGCTATTGCTATTTTCTGATGTCGGCCTTCTGCGGGGCGGCCATGACCTTCATCAGCCAGAACTATGGGGCAGGGGAGATTGAGCGCTGCAAGCGCATTTTCTGGATATGTCTGTGGTTTGCAGCCGCATCCTGCTTTCTCAGCAACATGCTTTTCTATGGGGGAGCCGACTTTTTCCTCTCCCTCTTCACGGACGATCCGGAGGTGGTGCGCTATGCCAAGCTCCGCATGGAGTATGTGCTTCTCTTTCAAACCCTGGCCGCTTCGTATGAGGTAACGGCCGCTGCCTTGCGAGGCATGGGCTATTCCATGCAGCCGGCCGTTATCACCATTCTCGGGACCTGTGTGCTTCGGCTGACCTGGATATTCTTTGTCTGCCCGGTATTGCCCGGCTATCAGAACCTGATGCTCGTCTATCCGGTTTCCTGGATACTGACGGGAATGATCATGGTAGTGGCCTACATGGTCTATTCCCGCAAGGCTTTTGCCTTCTTGCGGCAATAGGAGGGAGGGGGTGTAGCGGCGACGGTTTCCCGTCATCCTCACCGCCCTTCAGTCTAAGAATCACGAATGGAAATTTTAGAAAAAACATATAGGAAAATTTGCAAGGGTCGGAAAAAGATAGTACCTTTGCACTCGCAATCCGAAAAAGCGGGGTGTAGCGCAGCCCGGTAGCGCTCCTGGTTTGGGACCAGGCGGTCGCAGGTTCGAATCCTGTCGCCCCGACGAAGACAAGAAGCCAAGTGGTTGGAGGACAACCATTTGGCTTCTTTCTTTTCGCGCCCCGTCCCGCCCTTGGCAGTAGTCGGTGTCCGTGGCTGGCACGCTCCGTTTCAGAGCCGGGTCTTTTCCGCATTGCCTGATCCCGTGCCTTTGTATCTGCTGCACTTTACATCGAATTTATAGGTAAGGGTTAGGCCTGCCGAGACGCCGGGTGCACGATGCGGCCGTCAGTTCTTGGCTATATTCCTTGGAAAGGCTTGCCAGCCCGGATATCATTTGAAGCCGTTTCCTGTAAATCGGGCAGCAACGCATGGTTTTATCAAGACTTACGAGACGGGCCGCCCTCGGAGGCGATTCCATATCCGAACAAGGCGAAGTCGCCCCTCAGAGGGTCATCCTTGAATGTCTTCCGCAATTCCTCTGTCAGCCGGATGGCCGTCGACATGGTGGTCGATTTGCTTCTAATGAGTTTCAGTCTGACGGCCTCTTCGAGCACATGGGTGTCTAAGGGCACGATGAGAGTGCTCTTGTCGATGAAGGTCCAGAGGCCGAGATCGACGGGGGACCCCGTTCTCACCATCCATCGGAGAAACATGCAGACTCGTTTGCAGCACGACCTTGAGTTCTTGGGAATCAGATGGCCTACATCATAACGGCGGAAATAGCGGGTGATAGCGTCGACGGCCTCAGGTCCAGTGGCGGCCTGACTTCTCACATAGTTGCCGATGGAACCATACTCTTTGAACACCTGCCGGATGGCACGAAGCAGTTCCCGGATGTGGTGATGGGTCTGAAGCCGATAGAAGCAAGTGTTGTCATCAGGAATCGCCGCTTGATATTCTCCGTTCAGAATCCAGTCGTAAGGCTGCCCTCCGGACAAGTCGAGCAAAAGTTGTATCCGTGGCATAAAGAGCTTTCTGTTGCCGTAGCTTAGTGCTGAGGCAATCAGGGCAATAGTCTCTTGGTTCCTTGGACTCTCAACCTGATGCATAAACCAGCTGGGATCTCCATTCAAGAATGCTGTGGTTTCGTAATGTTCTGCCAAGATTATTAGTCTTTTTTGTGTCCTATTCATCCTGTCTCTTATACACATCTCCGAGCCCACGAGACTCGACGTCAT
>CAUULA010000085.1:0-11488 GCA_963545855.1 uncultured Prevotella sp. | reverse complement strand
TACACTCGACTAGTCGTCGGCAGCGTCAGATGTGTATAAGAGACAGCTATGATGGTGTCGGGCCACTCGATTTCTCGAGAATCAAGTTTCCCTGTATTGGGAAAGGAGACAGGTCAGTTGCAAGAGAGTTTCAGACATTCTGCGAGTCTGCGGATAGACCAGAAAAACAGGACAATAAGAGGTATGGTCGTTGATAATACCGGTGAACCTTTGATAGGGGTAAGCGTCTTGGAAGTGGGTACTTCAAATGGTGTCATAACCGATATGAATGGCAATTTCTCATTGGAGGTCTCGTCTCATTCCGTGCTTCAGTTTTCGTATGTCGGCTTCGTTACGCAGAAAGTGAATGTAGACCAACGAGATGAATATAGAATCGTGATGAATTCTCAGGACAAGGCTTTGGATGAGGTCGTGGTCGTGGCTTTCGGCAAGATGAAGCGCGAGGCTTTTACCGGATCCGCAGGAATCATGAAAGGCGACGACCTGGGTAAGGTGCAGGTTACGAATGCCACGCAGGCTTTGGCGGGTAGAGTGGCCGGTGTACAGCTCAATAACTCTTCGTCTCAGCTGGGTAGCTCTCCCTCAATAACCATTCGGGGTATCGGTTCTATATCTTCTGATACCCAGCCACTCATAGTCGTTGATGGGATGCCTTTCGATGGCGACTTGAACAGCCTAAACTCCAATGATATAGAATCCATGACGGTATTGAAGGACGCAGCCTCCAATGCTTTGTATGGAGCCCGTGGAGCCAATGGCGTGATCATGATAACCACCAAACAGGGGTCGTATGGAAAGACGCGTATCAATATAGATGCCAAATGGGGCTGGAACACCAATGGGCTGAAAAACTATAAGACGCTGAATGCACGACAGTTCTATGAGACCTATTATAAGATGCTGTATAATTATTATACAAGCGCAGATTATCCGAATGGAGCCATGACCTCGCAGGCAGCCAATACACAGGCTAACTCGGACTTGACGAATGCCTCATCGGGAAACGGTCCCGGATACATGGTTTATACGGTTCCAAATGGCCAACCGTTCATCCAGTTGGATGGAACGATGAATCCCAATGCCACTCTTGGTTCCCTCTATACTTATGGGAAGACACAGCTCTGGCTTCAGCCCGATGACTGGGAGAAAGAAGGATTACAGACGGGTACAAGGCAGGAATATAATGCTACTATATCGGGCGCTACTGATAAAATCAACTATTATACATCGCTGGGCTATCTGAATCAGGATGGCATACAGCGTGGGTCCAATGAAGACCGTATCTCCGCTCGCCTAAAGCTTAGCTATCAAGCCAACAAGATTTTGCGCCTGGGAGCGAACTTTGATTATGCCCGTTATAAGTATTCCCGCACAGAAGAAGGTACCATCGGGACGGGTACGATATGGAGTACGATCAAGACGCAGGCTCCTATCTATCCCGTGTATTATCGCGGATCCGACCATAATATCTTGACGGACCAGTGGGGCGAGCCCATGTATGACTTTGCCCGTCTTTACGATTTGAGCAGGGCGGGAGGTGTAGGAGGCAACTGCATTTTCAGCAATAAGTATGTGGAAAACAAGAATACCGTATCAGACTATACGGCAAGCGGCTTTGCAGATTTCCGTATTTTCGAGGACCTGATCCTTACTTTAAATGCGCATGCCTATAATCATGACAGCCGGTATACTTACATTAAGAGTCCGTTCGTAGACCATTATACAGACTCTTCAGATAATGGTTATCTGTCAAAAAGCTCCTCTAAGATATTCAGCTATAACTTGCAGCAGTTGCTCAATTATAGCCATTTGTTCGGCAGACATACCGTAAGCGGACTGCTGGGACATGAGTATTATAACTATAAGTATGAGTATATGGGCGTATCCGGTCGCAATTTCGGAATAGAGGGGGCTACGGAGATAGACCAGTTGCTCAACAAAGACTACCCTTCTTCCTACTCGTCGCGCTATAATAATGAGGGTTATTTCTTCAGGGGAATGTACGACTACGCTAATACCTATTATGCCTCGCTGTCCTTCCGGCGCGACGCGTCGTCCCGGTTCAATAAGAACAATCGTTGGGGAAATTTCTGGTCGGCGGGTGCGGCCTGGGTTATTTCCAAGGAAGATTGGTTCAGGACGCCTTGGATCGATAATTTGAAGCTCAAGTTTTCGGTAGGTTCACAAGGTAATGACAATATCGGAAACTTCCTTTACACGAACACTTACAACATCGTGAACAATGGCAATAGCGTGGGTTACCAGTGGCGCGGAAAAGGAACGGAGAACATCACATGGGAGACCAACACGAACTGGAATGCGGGTGTTGAGTTCGAAGTCCTTAGCCATCGAATCAACGGTAGCCTTGATTTCTTCTATCGCAAGACCAGTGATATGCTTTTCTCCTTGGTTACGCCCCCTACCATCGGTTATACCAGCCGCTATGTGAACATGGGTGATATGAGAAACACCGGCGTAGAACTTGTGTTGAATGCTACTCCCATTAGGACAAAGAGTTTGAATTGGCAAATAAGCTTCAATCTGTCGCATGTAAAGAACAAAGTGCTCAGTCTGCCTGCGGATGTGAAGACAACTACCGTGGAGGGATATGACGGATATGTGAATCATGACGCCTCCTTTGCGGAGAAGTACTGGTACTTCGTCGGTGAGGGACTGCCTCTCTATACTTGGCATATGCCGAAATATGCAGGAGTTGATAGGGAAACGGGTGAGGCTCTGTATTATAAGGATGTGCTCGATAGTGAAGGAAAGGTTACAGGCCGGGAAACGACGAAGAACTGGAATGAGGCCACCGACTACCTTTGCGGAGATGCCATGCCTTCTTGGTATGGCGGTATCGGGACAACACTTACCGCTTATGGCTTTGACTTCTCTGTGAATTTCACTTATCAGCTGGGCGGAAAGGCCTACGATTATACTTATCAGACCCTGATGCATACCGGTGGATCGTCGGCGACCAACTGGCATGAGGACATCATGAATGTCTGGACGGCGGACAACAAGAGTAGCAATATACCGCGATTGATGTTCAGCGAGAAGAATTCCCAGAGCGGGCGTTCCGACAGGTTCCTTGAAAGTGCCTCTTATCTGAATTGCCAGAACCTGAATGTGGGATATACTCTCCCCAAGAATTTGACGCTTAAGGCCCAGATAGAGAGTGTCCGCATCTACTTCTCGGCAGACAACTTATTCTATATTTCTGCCCGTCAGGGCTTTGATCCTCGATATACTATTGCGGGCTACACGAATCCAGAGTTATATTCCCCCATGCGGACTTGCTCTTTTGGGATTCAGCTTGCGTTTTAAACCATTAATTGAGAAAGATTATGAAAGGATATACGAAGATATGCGTGGTGGCAATTGCAGCCATACTTGCTCTCTCGAGCTGCATTGACGAGGTAACGCCGACGCAATATGTAACAGAAGAGCAAATTTCTAACTCGGAGTCGGCATTGGACGGGATGGTTAATTCCATATATACCACGATGGTGGGATATTCTAATGACGACGGTGGTATCGAGCTGATTTCCTATGCGAGTCTGCTTGCTATGCTGGAGCACGCCACGACACCTATGGTATGCACGGGCACCAATGGATATAACACATTGGCCGTTTGGCATTATGGAAGTATCAGTTCTACGGGCTCCAACCGTGGGATTTATCCTTCTTATGTCTATTATGGATATATTAAGACGGTGAACGACATCATTGGGATGATAGACTCGACGACGACCGATGCGGCGCAGCGGTCTTATCTGGGCATTGCCTATGCCTACAGAGCCTTGTATTACATGGAGATTACGCAGATTATGGAGTATAAGAAACCCACGGATAGCAGGTTCAGCTTTACCCAGCCGGAAAACGACCTGACGAATCTGGGGGTGCCGATTGTAACTGAGAAGACGCCTTCTGATGCGGCCACTCATAATCCGAGGGTATCGGTTGACGAGGATTTTAACCTCGTGCTGAGTGATTTGGCCAAGGCCGAAGGCTATCTGGCAGACTTTACACGGACAGATAAGGTGCAGCCCGACATCAGCGTTGTCTATGGACTTTATGCCCGTGCTTACAATTTCCTCGCCTCCCATGCCAATATCTCTGCCAAGTATAAGGATGCGCCCGCTTATTGGCAGTTGGCGCAGCAATATGCCGAGAGGGCCATCGCCGCCTCTCATTGCACGCCTCTGACGGAGGAAGAGTGGACAGACCCGAAGAGTGGTTTCAATAATCGGACCTCCCAAAACTCTTGGATGCTGGCAACCTCCATATCGGAAAGCAACACGAATGCCGCCCATGGAGGAGACTGGGGATCTTTCGGCTTTGCGATGCTCTATGGCACGGAGACCAATTTCTCGGCCTATGGTTGGCGGGTAGGCCGCTCTCTGGATCGCAGGATGTATGAACGTCTGGCGGATACCGATTTTCGAAAGAAGTCTTGGCTGGATCCCAATTTCTTCTATGAGTCTAAGAAACAGGTTGCCGGACAACCGTATCTTGTGGAGCGGGATGCCAGCGGCAGTTTTGTCAATAACAAATGGAATCTGAAAGATGATAACACCTTGACGACTGACTCGGTATGGAGCAAGGAGTATTCCGGCCGCTTGGTCGACGGCTATAAATATCAGCTGACTTCTGGAAATGCCGCATGGATTCGCTCACGCATCAATGTGTCGTATGGATTCCAGTCGTGGCCTTGGCTTTATGTGAACATTAAATTCCGTCCCCATAACGGCGACTATCAGCTGGAAGACATCGGGGGAGCTGTTGACTTCCCTGCCATGCGTGTCGAGGAAATGTATTTCATCAAGGCAGAGGCCCTTATGCACACGCAAGGTGTGAATGCGGCTAAGACGGCACTTGAGGAAATCGTCAAGACCCGCAATCCTCAATATTCGTGCACTGCAGCCAGCGAGGCAGATTTCATAGACGAACTGGCTTTCCAGAAAGCGATAGAATTCTGGGGAGAGGGTAGGAATTACTTCGACGCCAAGCGTCTGGAGCTCGGCATCCACCGTGGTTACAAGGGGACTAATTGTGAGAGATACCAGCAAGCGTTGGATATGAATGGTGTCTATGTGGGCTGGACTCCCGGATGGAACCAAGCTGAACTGAATACCAACCATGTGCTCTTGCACTACAATAACCCTTACACCAATCCTTCGGTATACCGTACGGCCGTTTTTAGTGATAATTCAGAGTTGCGCTCTCACTATGGAGAGCCCCTGCAATAGTCGGGATGTTAACATCTGCCTGCGGCTTAAAGGGATGGCCGCAGGCCCTTATAAAAACAATTTGATATGAGAAAATTTCTTTTAACACTTGTTCTTCTCACGGGAGGCATGGTGGCTTCGTTCGCCGCACCCGGGAAAAACAGAGATGTCATGGCCGCCAGAGGGCTGGTTCACCGCCTGTTGCCCGCCTATGAGAAGTTGTTCGATTTCAAGCTACTGAAGGCCGGCGAGGATGTCTTTCGCCTTGAGTCAAGGGGCGGCAAGGTGGTTATCAGCGGCAATAATGCCAATTCCATGGCCGTCGGACTGAACCATTACTTGAAGTATTACTGCCGGGTGGAGGTGGGCTGGCTGTCGCACGACAGCATCACGATGCCCGCTGTGTTGCCGAAGGTTCGTGAGCCTAAGACCGTCAAGGCACGCGTGAAGAACCGTTTCTTCCTGAACTATTGCACCTTCGGCTACACCATGCCGTGGTGGGACTGGCAGGAATGGGAGCATTTCATAGACTGGATGGCATTAAACGGCGTGAATCTGCCGCTTGCCATCACCGGCCAGGAGTCCATTTGGTATAAGGTGTGGACGGAACTGGGGCTTACTGACGAGGAGGTGAGGGGCTATTTCACGGGACCGTCGCACCTGCCTTGGCACAGGATGCTGAACATCGACTCCTGGGGAGGCCCTCTCCCCAAGTCGTGGCTGGACGGGCAGCTGAGGCTTCAGCAGCAGATTACGGCCCGTGAGCGTGAGTTCAACATGCGTCCGGTGCTGCCGGCTTTTGCCGGACATGTGCCCCATGCGCTGCTCCGCCTCTTCCCCAAGGCTCGCATTACGCGGCTTGAAGCATGGTCGGGATACCCTGATCAGTATGCCTGCAGCTTTCTCGACCCGATGGATTCGCTGTTTATCGAGGTGCAGAAAAAGTTCATCGCCGTTGAGGAAGAGATGTATGGCACCGACCATATCTATGGCATCGACCTCTTCAACGAGCTCACTCCGCCGAGCTACGAGCCGTCTTATCTGAGCCGTGTGAGCCGTCAGGTCTACGAGTCCCTGCGGTCGGCCGACCCGGAGGCGGTATGGCTCCAGATGACATGGCTCTTCTGGAACGAGCGCAAGGACTGGACCAACGACCGCATCAAGCCTTACATCACCTCCTATCCCAAGGACAAGTCGCTCCTCTTGGACTACTATTGTGAGCGGCAGGAGATATGGCAGCTCACCGACAAATATTTCGGTGTGCCCTACATCTGGTGCTATCTGGGCAACTTCGGAGGCAACACGATGCTCGTGGGCGACTTCTATGAGATCAACAAGCGGCTGGAGAATACCTTTCGGAACGGCGGCGACAACTTCACGGGTATAGGCTCCACGCTTGAGGGATTCGACTGCAATCCCTATGTCTATGAGTATGTCTTCGAGAAGGCTTGGGACTTCGGAACCCATAAGGATGTGAGGCTGTGGACCGCCGCCCTTGCCGACCAGCGCGTGGGGAAGGTTGATCACAATGCCCGGGAGGCATGGAGACTCCTTGTGGACAGCATCTATGTGGCTCCCTCCGTGCCGGGACAATGCCCGCTGATCAACATCCGGCCGACCTTCGGCAAGTATAGGACTTATTACGCGAATCCGCGTATCAGGTACGACAACCGCAACCTCCTGAAGATTGCCGAACTGCTGCTGAAGGTGCAGTCGGGCACGGCGGCCTATAAGTTTGATGTCGCGAACATCACCCGTCAGCTGCTCAGCAACTATTTCCTCACGGTGTTCAGGCAGTATGAGGACGCCTATAACAGGCGCGACCGGCGGGCGATGGACAGGCTGCAGACGGAGATGACCAATCTTATCGACGATGTAGACCGCATGGTGGCCACGCGGTTTTATTTCCTCACGGGCAAATGGATAGCCGACGCACGCCGCTGGGGAGGCGACTCTCTGCGTGAGGCACGCTACTATGAGCAGAATGCCCGCAACCTGATTACTACCTGGAGCGACAAGGATCAGTTGCTGAACGACTATGCGAGCCGCACCTGGGCTGGGCTCACCAAGACCTTCTACGGCAAGCGGTGGAGCATGTTTTTCGATGCCGTCAACGAGGCGCTCGACGAGGGCAAGACCTTCGACGAAGACCGCTTTGCCGTTTATCGCGACGCGGTTACCACCTATGAGCGGTATTGGTGGCAGGCCTGCCTCGGCCGCTTCAGCGCAAGGCCCGTGGGCGACAGCCGTCAGGTGGCCGCCGAGCTGGTGGCCAAGTATCGGGGGCATATCCTCAACGGGCCGCTGGGCGATTAGTCGCCTGGCAGCGGAATCACGCTGATATGACGAGACCTCCTCCGGATTTGCCGGAGGGGGTCTCGTTTGCTTGATGTCGAAAAGGCGTTTCCCTCTGCTGGGGTTAGTCTTCCAGACAGGAATCCAGGGCGTTTACGATGGCTTCCTTGTCGAGGTGCTGGCCGATGAAGACCAGTTTCTGCATGCGGTCGCCGTAGCGGTCGTCCCAGTCCCGGCGAAGTCCCGGGTTCTGCTCCATGAACTGCTCCAGTTCTTTTTCAGGCATGGTGGCATACCACTGGCCGGCATTGCGGATGCCTATCTGCCTCCCGGCCTGTTCGAAAACATAACAGGTGTCGGGCTCGTCGCGGAAGTAGCAGATGCCCTTACACCGTATGACGGCCTTGGGCCATTTGCGTGCCACGAACTCATCGAAGCGTCCCAGATTGAAGGCAGGGCGCCGGCAATAGACAAAGGTGTCGATGCCATATTCCAAGGCCTCGCCTTTCTCGCCGTGCGTGTGCTCATGGTGATGTCCGTGGTGATGGTCTTTGCCGTCCTTATGGCCGTGTTCGTGTTCATCTTCCTCTTCATGGCCGTGCCCCTCCAGCATTTCAATCCATTTGGCGGAGGTGGCCACCTTGTTGAAGTCGAACAGTCTCGTGTTGAGAATCTTGCCGAGTTCCACATCGCCGTAGTTGCACTCCAGTATCTCTGCCTGTGGCTGCAGGGCGCGGATAATGCTCTTCAGACGGGTCAGGTCGTCGGCACTTATCTCCGCGGCCTTGTTCAGCAGGATGATGTTGCAGAACTCCACCTGCTGGATGACGAGGCTGGCCAGGTCGTCCTCGCCGATGTTCTGTGCCATCAGGTCGTTGCCGTTGCCGAACTCGTCGCGCATGCGGAGGGCGTCTACGATGGTTACGATGGCGTCGAGGCGCGCCGTCCCCTTCTCCGCATATTCAGGATACATCTGCGGATAGGCGCTGATGGTCTGTGCGATGGGTGCGGGCTCGCAGATGCCGCTGGCCTCGATGACGATATAGTCGAACCGCTCCATCTCGACGATTTCCGACAACTGCTGCACCAGATCCATCTTCAGCGTGCAGCAGATGCAGCCGTTCTGCAGGGCCACGAGCGAGTCGTCCTTCTGTCCTACCACGCCTCCCTGCTCGATGAGGCTGGCATCGATGTTCACTTCGCCTATGTCGTTGACGATCACGGCGAACTTAATGCCGCGCTCATTCTTCAGGATTCTGTTCAGCAGAGTGGTCTTGCCGCTGCCTAAATAGCCCGTGAGCAGCAAGACGGGTGTTTCTTTCATCTTCATGATTCGTTGTTCCTCCATTTTTAATCGGATGCAAAGATACGCTTTTCCCGATTCCTGTGCAAATCTTTTTTATAAACTATTTTAATGCGGTTTGTTGCTGTTAGCTTAACAATCTCGGCGATTTTGTCTTTCAATTTCGCCGAAAAAGTATGTGTTTCTCGAGCTGGACGTAGGCTTCAACACGCCCTCTTTCATCCGCATTCTGTTTGAGCGTATGGCAAACACACACCCGGACGCATCGCTCATATGTAGCAACAAAGACGATGTCCGGAGTTTCGTTCCGGATGTAGACATCATAAGAATGCCGACATAGCACATCTTACCGCATAGACCCTCGCATTATTATTTATGCTTTCCATCCGCTTCTGTTTTCCTGTCAAATCTTCTCTGTTCTCATGAATGTTTTTTATATTTGTAGCCGAATAAAATAATATGAAATGGCACATAGCTTAAAACAAACATTACGGCATTACGCCAGAGTGGCATGGAAGGGAACCATGCATGCCATACCACACCCTCTGGTGCTCGACTACCATCTTGTAGACTCGTGTAACCTGAACTGTGCCAGCTGTCTTCACTATTCTTCTGTGGCCAAAAAAGATTCGTTCATTGACATCGGAAAGATGGAAAGGGAGATGATACTGCTTCACGACAAAACCTCTTCGGGGAAGAAACTCCGACAGATGCGCCTGCTCGGAGGCGAACCACTGCTTCATCCGCACATAGTCGACTGTCTTTCCCTTGCCAGAAAATACTTTCCAAAGGCCAACCTTACTATATGGACCAACGGGATTCTTCTACCCAAAATGGGCAAAGACTTTTACGATGCATGCAGAAAATACAACATAGACATCACCATTTCCGACTATAAGATTCTGGATACGGAAGAAATCGCCAGCAAGACAAGACAGGAAGGCATTGTATGTGATGTAGCCGAAAACATGGGCGACAGATGGCTTTCTAAAAGTATACGCCTGACACCCGGCATAGTAGATTGCTTCAAATACTGCGACATGAGCTACGAATGCAACACCTATCGCGACGGGAAGGTGTATCTGTGTCCATTGATGGCGCATATCGAAATATTCAACCACTTCTTCGAAAAGAATATCGTGCTCGGCGAGAAGAGCTTCGTGGATGTTACGAAAGTAAGAAACTATTTCGACCTGCAATGGAAGGTACGCAGGCTTCGCCCCCGTTTCTGCTATGTCAACTGCAACCTATACGATGCTGAAGGCAACCTGAATCTGACCGTAGGTCAAAGAACCGCTACGAAGAAAGACATAGAAGAGTTTTGTGCTGTATGACGCAAGGAGCTAGGGACGGCTTTTCGCGGTACAGGAGATGACTCCCGGGAAGAATTCAGTCCATGATGGTGAGGTGCCGTTGCCGTGCCAGCCGCTCTATCCGGGCTCTGTGGAGGTGGAACTCGGCCGTGTCTATGGCATAGATCCCTTTCTCCCGGCTCTTGAATTCCTCGCCCGTGTTGACCACGGTCATGATGATGGCGGAGAGGTCTTGGCGTACCTCGATGTCGCTGATGTCGTCGATACCAAAGCCCCTTGTGAGCGTGCGCACGGGTTCTTCCGTCAGGCCGTGCGCCTTGTAGAGCACGATTTCCTCGGGATCGATGAACACTGACGGCTCTTTACGCACCATATAGCCCTTGTCGCCGCCATAGCAAGGAGGCGGAACCAGCAGGTCTCTCGTGATGGGATATGCGATGAACAGCAGGGCTGCGAGGCTGAAGACGGCCAGATAGATTCTCACGATTAGGCTGAAATGTCGCCTATGCAAGGCGACGACGGTGCATGCAAAGCCCGTGATGAGGGTGGCATAGGCAATTAGGTATCCCAGGTTCCACCTCAAGTGCCAGTTGGCGGGCACGAAGAGGAGGATGAACAGGCATAGGAACAGTGTTGCGCAATGTGAGAATAGAAGGATGCGGTGTTTCTTCATAAGCGGGTTTTTGCATTCTGTTTTCTGCGGCAACGGCCGTTTCGCATGGGGAATAGCATGAGCGGCTGCTACCGGGACTCTGCCCCGGGGAGGTCGCTGGCTCTATACGGTTATTTCCACTAAGTTGCCTTCTATGCCGGCAACGCAACTTTCATAATACCCGTCGCCTGTGGTTCGAGGGCCACTCACCACCTCATAGCCATCTGCTTGCATGTGTGCCGTGAGCTCATCGACCCTCTCCTTGCTGCCCACACTAAAGGCGAGGTGAATGTAGCCGGTCGTCTCTTGTTTCCGAGGGTTGACGGTTACGGTCGGCTTGTTCATGATTTCCAACCTCGGTCCATCCTCAAAGGACAGGAAATAAGAGCGGAAGCCGGTAGTTCTATTATGATAGCCACCGTTGCTCGTTGCTTCAAAATACTTGATGAAAAAGTCCTTTGTCTTCTCAAGGTCTTCTACATATATGGCCAAATGCTCTATCTTCATATGTCAATTCTGTATTAGGAGGATTTTATATATTGGAATTATCGGTTTCGTTTGTATTGGCAGATACCGGTATCAAGCGCAAAGATAAGGAAAATATTCTAAACTTCTTCTTGTTGCGTGTTAAAATTGATTTTCCTCCTCGGCGCGTAGACGGTTGGCGAATAAGATGACGGCGGCGGCTCTCAAT
>CAUULA010000084.1:0-11553 GCA_963545855.1 uncultured Prevotella sp. | reverse complement strand
TACACTCGACTAGTCGTCGGCAGCGTCAGATGTGTATAAGAGACAGATTTTGCTGAATATGAGACAGGCAATAATAGTAGGTGCGTCGTCGGGAATAGGAAGAGAGGTGGCTCGGCTTTTGCTTGACGATGGCTGGCAGATAGGCATCATGGCTCGGCGCGAAGAGGTTTTGTTGGAATTGAAGGCTGAAAAGCCTTCAAAAGTAGAGGTGGAGGTTTGCGACATCACGCAGGAGACAGCTCCTGAACGGTTGCTGAGCCTGATAGGCCGGATGGGCGGTGTCGACCTCTATTTTCATGCTTCAGGGGTGGGAAAGCAGAATGTGGCCCTGAATCCTATAGTCGAGGACGGCACGGTGAATACCAATGTGTTGGGGTTTACGCGCATGGTTGACGCAGCCTTTAATTACATGGCTGTGAATCAAGGTGGTCATATAGCAGTAATCTCATCGATTGCGGGTACCAAGGGATTGGGACCCGCTCCTTCCTATAGTGCCACGAAGGCGTTTCAGAACACCTACATCCAGGCCTTGGAGCAGTTGGCCAACAAGCGTAGGCTTAAAATCCACTTTACGGATATCCGACCGGGGTTTGTTGCAACGCCCCTTATCGAAGGGTCTGATTACCCTATGGTGCTGGATAAGACGCGAACGGCAAGAGCCATCGTGAGGGCTGTCTATGCGAAGAAGCACATCTGCATCATTGACTGGAGATATAGATTGGTGGTTTTCCTTTGGCGTCTGATTCCCAATGCGTTATGGCGCAGACTGAATCTGGCAAAGTAAAAGGCCGTTAAAAGGTCGGCAAAAGACCGTTAGAAGGCGAGCTTTTAGCCGTTAAAAGGCGAGTAAAAGACCGTCTTTTACAAACCGGGCTGATGGCAATGAAAAAATCAGATAATAGAGACAAACATGAAAAAGACATTTTTAGTGATTATGATGGCAATGCTTGCCATGAATTTGAAGGCACAGTCTGTAGACAGGGAGTTTACTGTAACAGTATCTGAAGACGGCAAGGCCAGCATGATTTGTTTTCTTCCCGCCGCGGAAAAAGCAACGGGCAGGGCAGTCGTGATTTGTCCCGGAGGGGCATATTGGATTGTGGCGACCGAACTTGAGGGAACGGGTTTCTCGGAGTTTTTCAATTCGCAGGGCATTGCATGCTTTGTGTTGAACTACCGTATGCCCCATGGAAACCGCAGTCTTCCTTTCTCTGATGCCGAGAAGGCGATGAAGATGGTGCGCGACAGCGCTGTCCAATGGCATGTGAATCCCTATGATGTAGGCATCATGGGGTCGTCGGCCGGCGGTCATCTGGCATCAACGATTTCTACGCACGCCGACTTTGCGCATCGTCCGAACTTCTCAATCTTGTTCTACCCCGTAATTTCAATGGATTCCCAAAGGGGACATGCCGGCTCTACGCGCAATCTGCTCGGTCGAGACGGAGAGAAAGACGAGGCCCTTATCAATGAATACTCTAATGAGAAGCATGTGCGAGCGCATCTCACGCCTCCTGCCATCCTGCTTCTTGCAAACGATGATGATGCTGTGCCTCCGGTAACCAATGCCGTGGCATATTACGCAGCCATGCGCAAGGCGGGTAATGACTGTGCGATGTATATCTATCCCAGTGGCGGTCATGGATTCGGCTCTAATCCCAAGTTTAAGTATCATGAGCAAATGTTGCGTGATTTGCACGACTGGCTTGACCAGCTTCCCAGCCCTAAGCATGACGCCCTCCGGGTGGCCTGTATAGGAAACAGTATTACTGACGGGATGACCATCGACCTGAGAGGCCATAATGGTTATCCTGCCCAGTTGCAGCGCATTCTGGGTCCGGCATATTATGTGAGGAACTACGGAGTGAGTGCCCGGACCCTTCTAAGAAAGGGAAATTTGCCATATGTAAGCGAGTTGGCTTGGAAAGATGCCTTGGCTTTCAATCCCAATATTGTGATTATCAAGCTTGGTACCAACGATTCCAAGGCCATCAATTGGAAGCACAAAGATGAGTTCCGGAAAGACCTGCAGTATATGATCGACCAGTTGAGGGCACTTCCTGCCCGCCCTGAAATCTATCTTGTACGCCCTCTTGTTGCGGCCGGTAAGGTCGAAAACGAGTGGTCGATTAATAATGAAGTCATCGAAAAGGAAATCATTCCTATTATTAATAATGTGGCCAAGCAGAATAAACTCCGTATTCTTGATTTCCGTGAAAAACTGAACCACGAGGAACTTATGAGCGCAGATGGCGTTCATCCCAATAGGAAAGGTGCAGCCGCCATAGCCCGCGAAGTGGCTGAAGCCATTCGGAAGTAAGGGGAGGGAGGCTTGTTGGCTGCGTGCTGACCGTCCTATTACTTTTCCTTTCGCGTAACTTGGTACGACTGTTTGTGGAAAATGAAAATCGGGATAACGCATCCTGCTACCATTCCGAACATGACCAGGATTGTGAGGGTAGAGTTGTGGGAGAACTTTGCCACATATTCCATCGTATGGCAAATGGGTAGTTGTACGATATTGATAAGGTCGCGCACGGCCTTATAGGCAAACATGCCCGGCACCATAGGCAGCAGGGCAGGAAAGGCGAAGCATTCAGCTGGATAATGAATGGTCATGGCCGCTGGTACGGCAAGTAGTCCGATGACGAGCCCTGCACAAGTGGAAGCCGTAACCTGGTCAAGCATCAGCGCAGGGTCGTGCATGAGAAAATATCTCACGGCATGCCCCATGCATGCCAGGAAGGCGGTGATGAGCAGTGCCTTGCGCGGTGGATTGGAAATGATGGCAAAGCCAGCGCCCGCTACGGCGGCAAAGAGTCCGTCGGCTATCGATGCCGATACGATGTCCGGGCGAATCACCTTTGTGAAGTCGTTGGGGTCTACCTTGAAAAGCACTACAGTGAGTGTGAGGCCTACGGCAATGCAGACAATCAGCATGCAGGCATTGATGAGTCTGGCTATTCCGCTCAGCACATGTCGGTCCAAGATGTCCATGACGCCATTGATAATGGGTACTCCGGGAACGAGATACAGCATGGAGGTTCCCAGCGACATGTCTTCCGTGCCCCCATGGAAGTAGAGAAAGTCGGTTGCGCCAATCATCGTGGACACAAAAGAGCATACGACGAATACGGCCAGCTCGTTCATCTTACGCCGGAGCAGTCGCTGTTTGATGAAAAATCCAACGAAAGTGGCAAGCCATACGATAGCCATAGCCGTGTAGTTTCCATCAAAAAGGCGGCAGAAACAGGCATTGGCGAAAGCGACGAGAATGAGAACCGTCCATGAGTTTTCCCGAGGTTCGCTGATGATTTTGTGGAAATCTTCCCAGAGGGCGTTCAATGGGAGCTTCTTGTCAAAGGCACTCCAGGATAGGTGAGAGAGCTTCATGTTGATCTTGAAGTTCAGGGGCAGGGATGGAGTCTTCTTGACATAGGTGTAAGAGTGTTCGCGGCCTTCGTCATGCAATGCTACATTGATGGTCTGGGGAAGCATCAGCAGGTTGCACCATAGCCCCCATGACTTGGCAATGCGGACCGTGTTGTATTGTATTCTTGACGACTGTGCGCCTACTGCTTCAAGAGTGGCTGCATATTCCGCAAGGAAGATGGTCTTTGCTTTTAAATCCTGATGAATATCCTTTTCGTCCATATACCCTGTTCCGTAAAGTTGTTTTGACGGGGACAAAGTTACGATATTTTATCAAGGATAGCCAGTTTTTGTTAGTTATTTTTCTATGAACCACTGTCATTTTTGACATATATCAGACTGACACATGTGGCACTTGCCGCTTTTGGCACACTTTTCGCATACGGAAAGATGGAATTTAGAGAACTCAAACTTAAAAACATACGAATTATGAAAATTAAACCATTAGCAGACAGAGTACTGGTACTTCCAGCACAAGCAGAAGAAAAAGTAGGTGGAATCATTATTCCGGACACAGCTAAGGAAAAGCCGCAGCGTGGTACGGTCGTTGCCGTTGGCGGTGGAACCAAGGATGATCCTATGGTCCTGAAGGAAGGAGACACCGTGCTTTATGGCAAGTATGCCGGTACGGAAATTGAGAATGAGGGCGAGAAGTATCTTATGATGCGCCAGAGCGATGTACTCGCAGTGGTTGAATAATGTTCAAAATGAATTAAATCGATTAAATCTTAAAGTTAATAAAGAATTATGGCAAAGATAATCAAATTCGACACAGAAGCTCGCGACTTGCTGAAGCAGGGCGTAGATCAGTTGGCAAATGCAGTAAAGGTAACTCTCGGTCCCAAAGGCCGCAATGTAGTTCTTGAGAAGAAATTCGGGGCACCCCAGATTACCAAGGACGGTGTTACCGTTGCCAAGGAGGTGGAGCTTGAGGACAAATTCGAGAATACCGGGGCTCAGCTCGTTAAGAGTGTTGCCAGCAAGACGGGTGATGATGCCGGCGACGGAACGACCACCGCAACCATTCTTGCCCAGGCAATCGTCAGCGAAGGCTTGAAGAATGTAACGGCAGGAGCCAATCCCATGGACTTGAAGCGTGGTATCGACAAGGCAGTCAACAAAGTTGTTGAGTATATCAAGGAAAATGCCGAGGTGGTGGGTGATAACTACGATAAGATAGAGCAGGTGGCTACCGTATCGGCTAACAACGATCCCGAGATCGGCAAGTTGCTTGCTGATGCCATGCGCAAGGTTTCCAAAGATGGCGTTATCACTATTGAGGAAAGCAAGAGTCGTGATACTTCAATCGGTGTCGTAGAGGGTATGCAGTTCGACCGGGGCTATCTTTCTCCTTATTTCATGACAGATGCTGATAAGATGGAATGTGTAATGGAGAGTCCTTATATTCTGATTTATGATAAGAAGATTTCAAATCTGAAGGATTTCCTGCCTATCTTGCAGCCGGCCGCAGAGAGCGGTCGTCCATTGCTGGTGATTGCTGAAGATGTGGATTCTGAGGCTTTGACTACCTTGGTTGTCAATCGTCTGCGTGGCGGTCTGAAGATCTGTGCCGTCAAGGCTCCGGGCTTTGGCGATCGTCGTAAGGCTATGCTGGAGGACATCGCGGTGCTTACCGGCGGTGTGGTTATCAGCGAAGACAAGGGTCTGAAGCTTGAGCAGACAACTCTTGAGATGCTCGGCACGGCAGATAAGGTTACCGTTACAAAGGATAACACCACGATTGTGAACGGCAATGGCTCAAAGGAGAACATCAAGGAGCGTATCGCACAGATTAAGAATGAAATTTCCAATACGAAGAGTTCCTATGACAAGGAGAAGCTTCAGGAACGCCTCGCCAAGCTTGCCGGCGGAGTAGCGGTACTCTATGTAGGTGCTAATTCCGAGGTAGAGATGAAGGAAAAGAAAGATCGCGTCGACGATGCTCTTTGCGCTACCCGTGCAGCTATAGAGGAAGGCGTCGTTGTCGGTGGTGGTATCACTTACATCCGCGCCCAGGAGGCATTGAAGGATATCAAAGGTGATAACGTTGACGAGCAGACGGGTATCAACATCGTAGAGCGTGCGATAGAGGAGCCGCTTCGCCAGATTGTCGAGAACGCCGGTGATGAAGGTGCCGTCGTTGTCAATAAAGTGCGTGAGGGTAAAGGAGATTATGGCTATAATGCCCGTACGGATTCCTATGAGGATCTCCGTGCTTCAGGTGTCATCGATCCGGCAAAGGTTGCCCGTGTGGCTCTTGAGAACGCTGCTTCCATCGCAGGTATGTTCCTGACAACCGAGTGCCTGATAGTGGACAAGCCGGAAGAGCAGGCTCCGGCAATGCCTCCACAGCCGGGTATGATGTAATTGGGAATTGCTAAATTGATAATTATGAAGAGGATAAGCTTTTATGGCTTGTCCTCTTCTGTTTTTCATATAAGGCATGGAGATTTTCATGCCAGGATTAACCAAATAGGCTTTAGTCGACATCCTTTCTTTTTAAAAAACACGAACCATCCATGTGATAATCCCATCTTTTTTGTATCTTTGTAACATGAAGGTAGAGTTTAATTGGAAAAAATGGCTGGTCTACTTTATCGTTGCGGCCGGGCTAATCTATTTGACGAAGTCATTCTTCATGTCTTTGGGCATCTTCATACTCCTGCTGCTCATAGATTGGGCACTTGGCGAGTGGGAGAAAAAACACAGGCAGGAATGAGGCAGCTTGTTGAGTTGTACAGACATTGGAGCGGTGAAGAGCCCTCGCAGGTGGAGAAACTCCCTGGCGCAGGGAGCAATCGTGTCTATTACCGCATCCAGGACAGTCAAGGTTCGAGTGTTGTCGGTGTTGTGGGAACCAGTCGCGACGAGAATCACGCTTTTATCTATCTTGCCCGACACTTCACCCATCGCCAGCTTCCTGTTCCGATGATTCTTGCTGTAAGTGAAGACGAGCTATGCTATCTGCAGACTGATTTAGGACAGGTTTCCCTTTTTGATGCCATCAAAGGTGGGCGTGAGGCTGGTGGAAGATACAATCAGAAAGAGAGAGAACTCCTTAAAAAAACCATTCGAGAGTTACCTGACATTCAGATTCGAGGAGCCCATGGGCTGGATTTCAGCAATTGTTATCCCCAGCCGGAGTTTGATGTCGACGGCGTCCTCTTCGATCTGAACTATTTCAAATATTGCTTTCTGAAGGCAACGGAACTTGATTTTCACGAACTCAAGCTTGAGGCTAATTTCCGCATGTTTGCCAAGGATCTGACCTCGGAGCCCGGTGAGAGTTTCCTTTACCGCGACTTTCAGGCTCGCAATATTATGCTTGACGCAGAGGGCAAGCCATATTTTATCGATTTCCAAGGTGGTCGGAAAGGGCCCTATTATTATGACTTGGCATCTTTCTTGTGGCAGGCCTCCGCAAAATATCCTAACAAGCTGCGCCGTGAGCTCGTCTACGAGTATTACAATTCGCTGAAAAACTATACGGAAGTTCCTGCGGTAAGGCATTTTGTCAACCGCCTGGCACTCTTCGTCCTGTTTCGAATCCTTCAGGTGCTTGGCGCCTATGGATTCCGCGGATACTTCGAGCGCAAGAAGCACTTCCTGGATTCCATTCCTCCGGCAATGGACAATCTCCGCGAACTTCTCAAGATGGGAGAAGGCACATTCCCATATCCGTATATGATGGACATGCTCCGTCGGCTTACGGAAATGCCCCGGTTTGCCCCCCAGGAACAACCCGTCGTGAAGCGGGAGGATGGTTATAAGGTTACAGACCGGGACATTTACGAGGGTAATCCACTCGACGGGCCGGCCACCTTCTCGCGATATGACGGCAAGGGGCCGCTTGTCGTGACGGTCTACAGCTTCTCTTATCACAAGGGAATGCCGGCTGACGAATCGGGAAACGGCGGAGGCTATGTCTTCGACTGCCGCAGCACACACAACCCGGGGCGATATGAGCCTTACAAAAAACTTACCGGACTTGACGAGCCCGTTATCCGTTTTCTTGAGGACGACGGTGAGATCCTTAGCTTTCTGGATGCGGTTTACAGACTGGCCGACCATCATGTGGCACGCTATATGCAGCGCGGTTTCACGCATCTGATGTTTTGCTTCGGCTGCACGGGCGGCCAGCATCGCAGCGTCTATTCGGCCCAGCATCTTGGAGAGCACATTCATGAGAGGTTTGGAATAGAGGTCCGCATCATCCATCGGGAGCAAAATATTTCACGGATTTTGCCTGCTGAATGACGGATTTTTAGTAACTTTGCAGCTATGAAGCAAGCAATGATATTTGCGGCAGGCCTTGGGACCCGCCTGAAACCATTGACCGACAAAAAGCCGAAGGCCTTGGTCGAGGTTGGGGGAGAGCCGCTGCTCAAGCATGTGATTCTTCGATTGAAGAAGGCTGGCTTCATCCGCATCGTTGTCAATGTACACCATTTCTCACGCCAAATCATCGATTACCTGAAGGCTAACGGCGATTTCGGTTTGGAAATCATAGTCAGCGACGAGAGCGCGGAACTCCTTGACACGGGAGGGGGCATGAAGAAGGCCGCGCCCTGCTTTGATGCCGGCGGACAGATACTGATTCACAATGTCGATATTCTGAGCAATGTGGATTTGGAGAGATTCTATGCCGAGGCTCCAAAGATGCGCAACTATGGTTCCAGAAGCTGTCTTGACGCATCGGCAACGCTGCTCGTGAGCTGGAGAAAGACCAGCCGTTACCTGCTTTTCGATGGGCAGATGCGGCTCGTAGGCTGGACGAACATCGAAACCGGCGAGGTGAAGAGCCCGTTCAAGTGGCTTCGTGAATTCGGCACGGAGCATCCGGAAGAGTTCATGACATTGCCCGGCCATCATGAACATATTGAGGTCAGGCATCGTCTGTTGGGCTATGGGCAGACGATTCTGAAGGCATATGCCTTTTCGGGCATCCATTGTTTTTCGCCTTCGTTGTTTCCTCGGATGGCCGACTATCCTGCCCGTTTCCCGATCATGGACTTCTATCTTGCCAACTGTGCCTCGGCTCCCATCAAGGGCTATGTGGCAGAGGGAATGAGATTAATGGATGTCGGCAAGCTCGGCACCCTGCAAGAAGCAGAGCAATTTATTCAAGAATTAAATAGATAACCCCATGCAACAGAAGATTATTATCCTCGATTTCGGCTCCCAGACCACCCAGCTTATCGGGCGAAGGGTGAGGGAACTTGACACCTTCTGCGAGATTCTGCCTTACAACAAGTTTCCCCATGACGACCCCTCCGTCATTGGCGTCATCCTAAGTGGCAGTCCTTACTCCGTTCACGATAAGGAAGCCTTCAAGGCAGACCTTACGCAGTTCGTCGGCAAAGTGCCCGTTTTGGGCATCTGCTACGGTGCCCAGTTCATCAGCCATGCCAATGGCGGCAAGGTGGAACCTGCCGGCACGCGAGAGTATGGGCGCGCCAATCTGGAGGAGATAGACCTCGCCGACCCCTTGTTCAAGGGCTTCGAGAAAGGCTCGCAGGTGTGGATGAGCCATGGCGACACCATTACGGCCATTCCCGAAGACTGTCATGTGATAGCCTCTACGGCCGATGTCAGGTTTGCGGCGTATGCCTCTACGACGGTTCCTCTATGGGCTGTGCAGTTCCATCCGGAAGTTTTTCATACCCTTCAGGGCAAGACTCTCTTGCGAAACTTCGTCATCGACATCTGCAAGTCGAGGCAGGAGTGGAGTGCGGCGTCGTTCGTGGAGAGCACGGTGAGGGAACTGAAGGAGCAGCTGGGCAATGACCGGGTCATCCTCGGACTGAGCGGCGGCGTTGATTCCAGCGTCTGCGCAACCCTGTTGAACAAAGCGATCGGCAAAAACCTTACTTGTATCTTTGTCGACCACGGCATGCTCCGCAAGAATGAATTCCGGAAAGTGATGGATGCCTATGCGGGTCTGGGGCTGAATGTAATCGGTGTCGATGCGTCGGACAAGTTCTTCAAAGACCTTGAAGGCGTGAGCGAACCGGAGCAGAAACGCAAGATTATCGGGCGGGATTTCGTGGAAGTCTTCAATGCGGAGGCTAAGAAAATCACGGATGCCAAGTGGCTTGCTCAGGGTACGATCTATCCCGACCGCATCGAGAGCCTGAGCATCACGGGCATGACCATCAAGAGCCATCACAATGTGGGAGGGCTTCCTAAGGAGATGAAGTTGCGGCTTTGCGAGCCCCTGCAGTGGCTCTTCAAGGACGAGGTGCGGCGTGTGGGCAGCCAGCTGGGCATGCCCGAACGGCTCATCAGGCGCCATCCGTTCCCCGGCCCGGGTCTGGCAGTGAGGATTCTGGGAGATATTACCCGCGAGAAAGTCCGCATTCTTCAGGATGCCGACGACATCTACATCGAGAACATGCACCGGTATACCATGCCTGACGGCACCTCTCTCTATGATCATGTGTGGCAGGCGGGAACGGTGCTGCTTTCTACGATTCGCTCCGTAGGAGTGATGGGCGACGAGCGCACCTATGAGCATCCGGTGGCCTTGCGTGCCGTAACCTCTCAGGATGCCATGACCGCCGACTGGGCTCATCTGCCCTACGACTTCATGGCGAAAGTTTCCAATGAGATTATTAACAAGGTGAAGGGGGTGAACAGAGTCTGCTATGACATCTCTTCGAAGCCCCCTTCGACCATAGAATGGGAGTAAATGAGAAGTTTTTTAAAGATTTTAGTAAACCTGCTGGCAGGAGCGGCCTTGACGGGTTGCTCCACCAGCAAGGCTTTCGACACTGTTGATGTGAGCTCTTTTGAGAAAACCATCCAGAAAGGCGATGTCCAACTGGTGGATGTGCGCAGCATGGAGGAATATCTCGAGGGACATATAAGCCGGGCGAAACTCATCGATGTAACGAAGTCTGATTTCATGCCGACATGTGAGCAGACATTGCGGAAGGATAAGCCGGTAGCCGTCTATTGCCGTTCGGGTCGTAGAAGTGCCATGGCAGCAGGCCTGTTGGCAAGGAAAGGTTATAAGGTGATAAATCTCGGGGGCGGTGTCTTGGCATGGAAGGATGCGGGAAAGCCCGTCGAGAAATAGCTTTTTCGTGAAGGTAAGATGACTAAAAGGCCGTGTCAGAAGGCCGGATCCAGAATCCTTTGAACGCAGTCCGAAGGGTGTAGGGGGCGTGAGAAATCACACCCCCTACACTTTGTGTGGCTTTATAGGGCATTCGGAACACGGAAAACCAAGCCCCTGTTTTCGGTTTCTAATTGACAGCTTGCTTAATTTGGTCATATGTTTTTACAATATATGGTTGTCAGAATTGCATATTGCATAAATCGGATATAGGCCCGGATAATTACTTCGACGGGAACCATGAAGGGCAAAAATGAAAACCTCTGAGAACGGCCGAAAAGTGCCTTAGACACAATTTCGTTTTTTTTAAAAATCTCAGCATAGACCGTTTTCTTGTATTTTGGAGTGCAAAAATTCACTTTTTACAAGAAAGGAAGCCGTTTCCGACCCTTCTTTTAACGGCTAACGAGGGGGTAAAAGGCCGCTGTTTACCTTCTGAAAGGCCGTTTTTTGCCAGAAAGACCGTTGTTTTTTGCATAATATGCAAAATGCTCTGAATTATGCAAAATGCGACTTTTGTGAAAAGTTTTTACATATAAAACAGCATGGGTGAAGAAGACGAAGGCCTTCCTCACCCATGTGCCGGTATGGATAAACATGCTTATTTGTTCTTCAGCAAGTCGCGGATTTCGGCGAGCAACTTCTCTTCCGCCGTAGGCTCCGGTGCCGCCGCAGGCTGTTCAGGCTCCTCCTTCTTGCGATTGAGTTTGCTGATGCCCTTAATCATGAGGAATATGCAGAATGCGATGATTGCAAAGTCAAGAATGTTTTGCAGGAAGTTGCCGTAGGTAATCTTGGCATCTCCTAATGTAATAGCCAGCGACTTGAAGTCAACGCCTTTCAGAAGCATGCCGATGATAGGCATCAGGACATCGTCGACCAATGAACTTACGATTTTGCCAAAGGCACCTCCGATGATCACACCTACTGCCATGTCCATGACATTGCCACGCCTGTCTCTTATACACATCTCCGAGCCCACGAGACTCGACGTCATCGCG